>DATLHN010000729.1:0-7997 GCA_035539875.1 Armatimonadaceae bacterium | reverse complement strand
CCGTCCTCGTCGTAGACGTACGCGACGCCGCCGCTCATGCCCGCGCCGAAGTTGCGCCCCGTCCGGCCCAGCACGACGACCGTGCCGCCGGTCATGTACTCGCAGCCGTGGTCGCCCACGCCCTCCACCACGGCGTGCGCTCCCGAATTGCGCACCGCGAAGCGCTCGCCGACCTTGCCGCTCAGGTAGACCTCGCCGCCGGTCGCGCCGTAGAGCAGCGTGTTGCCGCTGATCACGTTCTTCGCCGGGTCGAACTCCGGGTGCATGCCCTGGGGGGGACGAACGACGATGCGGCCGCCGCTCATGCCCTTTCCCAGGTAGTCGTTGGCGTCCCCCCAGAGCGTCAGCGACAGGCCCGGCGCGAGGAACGCGCCGAAGCTCTGCCCCGCCGAGCCGTGGAACGTGATCTGGATCGTGCCGTCCGGCAGCCCGGCCGCGCCGAAGCGCTTCGCGATCTCGCCGGAGAGCATCGTACCGCAGGTCCGGTTGTGGTTGTGGATGTCCATCGTGAAGCGCACCGGGAGCGCCGCCTCTAGCGCCGCCTTGCAGCGGTCGATCAGGTGGTAGTCCAGCGCGCCGTCGAGGCCGTGGTCCTGCCGCTCGACGCAGCGGACCGGGACGCCCGGGTTCGGGTCCTGGCGCAGGATGGCGGACAGGTCCACCTCGCGCGCCTTCCAGTAGCGCACCGCGCCGTCCACGTCCAGGCAGTCCGCGCGCCCGATCATCTCGTCCACGGTGCGGAAGCCGAGCTGCGCCATGTAGCGCCGCACCTCCTCCGCCACGAAGAAGAAGTAGTTGACCACGTGCTCCGGCTTGCCCTCGAACTTGGCGCGAAGCACCGGGTCCTGCGTCGCGATGCCGACCGGACAGGTGCCGAGGTGGCAGACGCGCATCATGATGCAGCCCTGCGCGACCAGCGGCGCGGTCGCGAAGCCGTACTCCTCCGCGCCGAGCAGCGCGGCCACGACCACGTCGCGCCCGGTCTTCATCTGACCGTCCGTGGCGAGGCGGACGCGCCCCCGCAGATTGTTGCGCACCAGCGTCTGCTGCGTCTCCGCCAGCCCCAGTTCCCACGGCAGGCCCGCGTGCTTGATCGAGGCGAGCGGCGACGCCCCGGTGCCGCCCTCGCAGCCGGCGACCACGATGTGGTCGGCGTGCGCCTTGGCGACGCCCGCCGCGACCGTGCCGACCCCCACCTCGGAGACCAGCTTGACCGAGATGCGCGCCTCGGGGTTGACGTTCTTGAGGTCGAAGATGAGCTGCGCCAGGTCCTCGATCGAGTAGATGTCGTGGTGCGGCGGCGGCGACACCAGGGTCACCCCGGGGGTCGTGTGGCGCACCATGGCGATGTAGTCGCTGACTTTGGAGCCGGGGAGCTGGCCGCCCTCGCCCGGCTTCGCGCCCTGCGCCATCTTGATCTGCAGCTCGTCGGCGTTCACCAGGTAGTGGGTCGTGACGCCGAACCGCCCCGAGGCGACCTGCTTGATCGCGGAGCGCCGGTCGTCGCCGAACCGCTCCGGGTCTTCGCCGCCCTCGCCCGTGTTGGAGCGGCCGCCGAGGCGGTTCATCGCGACCGCCAGGTCCTCGTGCGACTCGCGCGAGATGGAGCCGAGCGACATCGCGCCGGTGGCGAACCGCTTGACGATCTCGCGCGCCGGTTCGACCTCCTCGATCGGGACCGGCTTGCCCGCCGGTTTGAGCGTCATCAGGCCGCGCAGGGTGACGGCCCGCTCGGAGTGGTCGTCGACCGCCTTCGAGAACTGCTGGAAGGTGTCGAACCGCCCCTCCCGCACCGCCTTCTGCATCAGGGAGATGGTCTCGGGGTTGAAGGCGTGGTGCTCGCCGAAGCGCCGCCACTGGTACTGCCCGCCCGGCTCCAGCTCGAACGCGGCGGCGGGCACCTCCTGCTTCGGGTACGCCTGCCCGTGCAGCGAGCGGCACTCGCGCTCGATGCCCTCGATGTCCATCCCCTCGATTCGCGAGGGGGTGCCCGTGAAGAACTTGTTCACGAACGCGGACTGGAGGCCGACCGCCTCGAATATCTGCGCCCCGCGGTACGACTGGAGGGTCGAGATGCCCATCTTGGACATCACCTTCAGCAGCCCCTTGTTGACCGACTTGATGTAGCGGCTCGCCAGCTCGTCGGGCGAGAGCGTGGGCGGCAGGGCGCCCTGGAGCGAAAGCTCGGTCAGCGTCTCGAACACCAGGTAGGGGTTGACCGCGCTCGCGCCGTAGCCGAGCAGGCAGGCGAAGTGATGCCCCTCGCGCGCCTCGCCGGACTCGACCACGAGGCCGACGCTGGTGCGGGTGCCCTCGCGGATCAGGTGGTGGTGGACGGCGGAAACCGCCAGGAGCGACGGGATCGGCGCGTACTCCTCGTTGACGCCGCGGTCGGAAAGGACGATGACCGCGCAGCCGTATTCGATCGCCTCGCTCGCCTTGCGGCAGAGGCGCTCCACCGCCCGCTCCAGCGCGCCGTGCGACCGGTCCACGGGGAAGAGCATCGGCAGGGTGATGGTACGGAAGTCGTACCACTTCCCCTCAAGGTCCCGCAGCTTCTCCAGGTCACGGTTGGTCAGGATCGGGGAGCCCAGCTTGATCTGGCGCGCCGCCTCCGGCGACTCGTCCAGGAGCGAGCCGTTGCGCCCGATGTAGCCGGTCAGGCTCATCACGAGCGACTCGCGGATCGGGTCGATCGGCGGGTTCGTGACCTGCGCGAAAAGCTGCTTGAAGTAGGCGTAAAGGGACTGCGGGCGGTGCGACAGGACCGCGAGCGGCGTGTCGGTCCCCATCGAGCCGATCGGCTCCTCGCCGTTCGCCGCCATCGGCGAGATGAGCAGGCGGATGTCCTCGGAGGTGTAGCCGAACGCCTTCTGCCGGTGCCGCAGCGTGTCGATGTCGGTCTCGTAGGGAGACGCGGCCTCGGGCAGCGCGGTCAGGTCGATGCGGTGCTGCTCCAGCCACTCGCCGTACGGGCTCTGCGTGGCGACGGCCCGCTTGACCTCGTCGTCGGGGAGGATGCGCCCCTGCTCGGTGTCCACGAGGAAGATCTTGCCCGGCTGGAGCCGCCCGCGCTCCACGACGCGCTCCGGCTCGAACTCGATGACGCCCGTCTCGGAGGCGAGGACCACCAGGTCGTCGGTGGTAACGGCGTAGCGCGCCGGGCGCAGGCCGTTACGGTCGAGCACCGCGCCGATCTGGATGCCGTCGGTGAAGGCGACCGCGGCCGGGCCGTCCCACGGCTCCATCAGGCAGGCGTGGTACTCGTAGAACGCCCGCAGGTCCGGGTCCATCAGGTCGTTGCCCGCCCACGCCTCCGGGATCAGGGTCATCATCGCGTGGGCGAGGCCCTTGCCGCCCGCGAGCAGCAGTTCCAGGGCGTTGTCGAGGGTGGCGGAGTCCGACCCCTCCATGCTGACCAGCGGGAAGCACCGGGGCAGGTCGTCGCCGAGCAGGGTCGAGGTGAGGCCCGCCTCGCGCGCCTTCATCCAGTTGCGGTTGCCGCGCAGGGTGTTGATCTCGCCGTTGTGCGCGATGAAGCGGTAGGGGTGCGCGAGCGGCCAGGACGGGAACGTGTTGGTGGAGAACCGCTGGTGCACGAGCGCGATGGCGCTGACGACCGACGGGTCCTCGAGGTCCTGGTAGTAGGCGCGCATCTGGTGCGGCAGCAGCAGGCCCTTGTAGACGATGGTCCGCGCCGAGAGCGAGGGGATGTAGAAGGCGTGCGGGTCCGGCATGCCGGTCGCCTCCGCCACCTCGTTCTCGATGACGCGCCGGACGACGTAGAGTTTGCGGGCGAACTCCGAATAGTCCTGCACCCGCTGCCCCTGCCCGACGAAGAACTGGCGCACCAGCGGCTCGACCGCGCGCGCCTGGTAGCCGATGACCGAGGAGTCCGTGGGAACGTCGCGCCACCCGAGGAAGCGCTGCCCCTCCCGGCGCACGACGCTCTCGACGATCTCCTCGCACTGGCGGCGGGCGTCCGCATCCTCAGGCAGGAAGACCATGCCCACGCCGTACCGGTCCGGCTCCGGCAGCTGGATGCCGAGCCGGGCGCACTTGCGGCGCAGGAAGGCGTCCGGGATCTGAAGCAGGATGCCCGCGCCGTCCCCCGTCTCCGGGTCACACCCGCACGCGCCGCGGTGAACCAGATTATCCAGAATCTGGAGCCCCATCCGCACGATCTCGTGGGAACGCTCCCCCTTAATATGCGCGACGAAGCCGACCCCGCAGGCGTCGTGCTCGAAGGCAGGGTCGTAGAGCCCGCCTTTAGCGTTGGGGGCGGAACGGGGGGCGTCCGGACGGTCGACGGCGGTAGCAACAGCGCGGTCTTCCGACAGCGCGGCGGCGGCGTTCTCTGGCAGCGGCAAGCGTCTCTCCTTGCCCCGCGGGACTTAAAAGGCCCCGCAGGCGGCGCGGTCACACGCGCCCGCGCCCGGCATGGTGAGCCGGGCGCGCGGCGGGCGAAGCGACGGCATGTCTCCGTGGGCGGCGTTGCCACGGTTCGGGCCCGGAGGCGGCGTCCCCGCCGCGCGGCGGGGGCCGGTCCGCCCGGCATGGCCTTACGACAGCGTAACGCCAGAGCGGCTTTGCTACAACATCAAAACACCCGTCTTCGGGTGGGGTTAAGAGTTTATCACGCGGGGTTAGGGCAGTCAAATCGCGCCCCGCCTTTTCGAGGCTTTCGCCGCCGATTCGGGAACCGCGGGAGCGGGAAAAACGGTATAGTACGGTTACAGGCCGAAGGCCCGCGGATCGCGCGACGCCGCGCGTGCGCGCGTGCGCAGGTCCCGTTCGAGACGTGGCGCTGGGGAGGATTCCGCGATGCCGGTGAACGAAGAGCAAAAGAAAAAGATAGACGAATGGATCAAAAAGGCGGGACGCAACGAGTACGGCGACCCCGCGGACACGGTCTACGCCGGGGGCAACCCGCTCTTCGACGAGCGCAAGCCCGGCCTGAAGGACCGCTACGAGTACATTCTGGAGAAGTACCCGGAGCTGCGCAAGTAGCGCCCGGGCACGCACTTACCCCCGCCGCGCGCGCACTCGCGCCGCGCCCGCAGCCCGTTCAGTCGGTTCCTGATAGCAGCAGGAGGTTCAGGTGAAGAAGACGACTCGGTTCGGCCTTGCCACACTCGGCATCGCGGCGCTCGGTCTGAGCGCCGCGCCGCTGGTGCCCGTGTGGCTGTCGCAGAAGGAATACTCCGCCGCGGATTCGGTCCCGACCGCCGTGAACGGCACGGCAGCGGCGCTGGACGTGCGCTCGCTTCCCTTCGAGATCGACATCGACCTGGCGGACGACGCCACGAGCCGGGACGTTCTCGCCATCGAGCGCGAGACCGGCCTGGACCTGACGCTGAACTCGGTATACAGCGCGAAGAACCGCCTGATGCGCGCGGTCGCCCCGAACGCCGAGGCCGCCCGCCGGCTGGTAGAGCGTCTGCGCGAGGACCCGCGCGTCGAGGCGGCGGACATGGAGGTTCTGTACTCCATTCCCGAGCCCTGGCTGGCGTACCGGAATCCCGTCGCGCTCAACAGCCCGCAGGTGCTGGCCGCCATAGAGATGGCGCGCGAGCAGGCGAAGGAGGAGCGGGCGCAGCAGATCGCGCAGGGCGTGACCTTCGAGACGCAGATGCCGGAGGGGGCAGTCCCACAGGACCCGACGGTGCCCTTCTCGCTGCGCGCCCCGGAGGCGGCGGACGCGCCGATCCCCAGCAACTTCTCCCGGACGGCCCCGTCCGAGGCCCCGTCCCTCTCCTGCGAGACGGGCAACTGCCTGACCGAGACCGATACCCGCCCCAACGACCCGCTCTACGACCAGCAGTGGAACTTCCGCATGATCGGTGCGGAGGACGCCTGGAAGACGACGCGCGGCAAGGGCGTGGTCGTCGCCGTCATCGACACGGGCGTCGCCGCGGCCACGACGAAGAAGGGCAAGCAGGCGAAGGACTTCGGCGTCACCCCGTTCGTCAAGGGCTACGACTTCGTCAACGACGACGCCGACCCGTACGACGACCACGGCCACGGCACCCACGTCGCCGGAACGATCTCCGAGTCGACCAACAACAACGAGGGTGCGGCGGGCATCGCCCACGAGGCGACCATCATGCCGCTCAAGGTGCTGAGCGCGCAGGGGTGGGGCAAGAGCGCGGACATCGCGGACGCCATCCGCTTCGCCGCCGACAACGGGGCGCAGGTCATTAACATGAGCCTGGGCTCCAGTCAGCCGTCCGACGTCATCCACAAGGCGGTCAAGTACGCCCGCAAGAAGGGCGTCGTGATCGTCTGCGCGGCGGGCAACTCGTTCCGCGAGGGAGTCGGCTACCCGGCGGCCTTCCCGGAGTGCGTCGCCATCTCCTCGGTCGGACCGAGCGGCAAGCTCGCCACCTACTCCTCTTGGGGCAAGGAAGTGGCGCTGGCCGCCCCCGGTGGTGACATGGTCGAGAGCGGCGATCCGAAGGACGGCATCCTCCAGAACACGGTCTTCCCGGAGAGCCAGGGCGGCCGCGGCGACGACTACTACGCCTTCCAGGGCACGTCGATGGCCTCCCCGCACGCGGCGGCCGTCGCCGCGCTGGTCGTCTCGCAGGGCGTCACCGACCCGGCCCGGGTGCGCGACATCCTGACCAAGAGCGCATCCCCGCAGGGCGAGCCGAAGAAGTACGGCGCGGGCATCCTTTCCGCGGGCAACGCGGTCAAGACCGCCACCGCGGAGGGCGGCCCCAAACTGCGGCACGTCGTCCTTCCGATGCTCGTGACCCTGATGCTCCTGGCGGGCGGGTCGCGCCGCCGGTTCGGCGTCCGACTGGCGATGGCGGCGGCGATCACGGCCGGCTTCTTCGGCCCGGACCTGTTCATCGGGTGGGTAGGCGCGGACTCCGCGTGGAACCTGCTGGGCTTCTCCGTCCTCCCCGCCGTCGCGGCGTGCGCCCTCCTGCGGCGCGGCGCGGGCGTCAAGGTGGCGGCGGCGTTCTCGCTGGGACTCGCGGTCAACCTGTTCGCGAACTGGCACAACGGCACGCTGCCGTTCACCACGGCGACGTTCGGCGACGCGGCGGTGCCCTGGACGGCGGCGAACCTGGCGGCGGCGTTCACCCTGGCCTACGCGGCCACGTGGCGCGCGGCCAGGCGGTTCGGCCTGCCCCGCGGTACGACCGCCGACTAGTGTAAAGACGGCTACCCAGGGAAACGGCCCGCGCTCCGGATCGGAGCGCGGGCCGTTTCCTTTTCGGCATCAGCGGTTCGGCTAGAGGTGGTTCGGCCGAAGGCGTGCCACGGTGACGTTCTGCGCGCGCTGCTCCAGCAGGAAGTTAAGCGCCTCCACCGCCTCCGGCTTGGAAGTGTAGTAACCGACCATCAGGGTCTTAGCGCCGTAGTCCGCCTTGAGCGCCGCCCCGGCCCCCGTGCTCTCCACGTACAGGCGGCTGACGTGGTCCAGGTTCAGCCCGGTGCATTCCGACTCGATAAACACCCACATACTTCTGGTACCGGCGGGCGGGCGCGAAAACCCGACTCCGCTCCCCTCCTCAACGGAATTCGATACCCCTTTGTGCCACGCGCGAGCGTCGGTTTCACATGATCGCGCGCTAAAAGCCGGTACCGGACTTGCCGCGGTAGAGGATGACGGGCGGCTGGGGGACGCCCGCGGCCTTACGCGCCTCGCGCTGGGCGCGGACGTCCTGGAGGTCGTCGGGCCGGGTGTGCGGGGCGTCGGCCGGATTCTTGAACGCCTCGGTGAAGACCGGCCACATGGGCTCAATGTCGTGCGAGAGGTCGAATACCATGATCCCCTGCGTGGTCGCCGCCGCGGCCTGCAGCGCCTTCTTCAGCTCCTCGGGCCTGTCCTTGAAGTCCGCGAGCGAGATGCCGGCGTAGGTCCACGCCGCGTCGTTCACGGCACGGTTGGAGAACTGGCCCGCCGCCTCGACCGTCTCGCCGATGTCGATCCCCTTCGCCGCCGCCTCCCGGATGCTCGCGGTGGGGTAGTAGCAGCCGGT
>DATLHN010000728.1:0-2558 GCA_035539875.1 Armatimonadaceae bacterium | reverse complement strand
CCGTCAGGGCGCCGGGGATGCCGCCGGTGCGGGAGACCGAGGCGAAGCCGTAGCGCTGATTGAGGGCGGCCGAGATCGGGTCACGCAGCCCGTCCCACATGTCCGTCTCAGGGTTGATTGGCCGCAGGAACAGCGTGATGCGCCGGTCGGGGTCCGGCGCGGACGGGTCGAAGACGACGGCCGCGCCGCTTTCGTTTCCGATGCCCGTCAGGTACAGGAAATGGTGGTTCGGTCGCCATCGCCCGAGCAGGGGCGCGTGACCCTCGCCTGCGAAGACCACCGCCGCCGCCCCGTCCAGCGCTTCGAGCAGGCGCGTGCGCCGCTCCGCGTATTCCGTCGCGGAAATCGATTCGTTCATGCCCTCCCGATTCGCCACGGGGCCGCCGTCCCCCTGCCTCGCGGACAGGATTCCTCTTCCGAACCGCTCAATGTAACCGGAGACATGAGAACGCCGTCGCGCCTCCGCTGCCTCGCCGCTGCCCTGGGACTCGCCGTGATAGCCTGCGCCCCGTCCGACGCCGCCCCGCCGAAGGCCGACTTCTTCGTCGCGCCGACCGGCAGAGATTCCTGGAGCGGCACCCTTTCCGCCCCGAACGCCGCCAGGTCCGACGGCCCCTTCGCGACCGTCGCGCGGGCGCAGAAGGCGGTCCGCGGCAGGAAGAGGCCAGGCGGACGTCCGGCCGCCACGGTGCTGGTGCGCGGCGGGTTCTATCCGCTCTCGGAGACGCTCGTCTTCACTCCCGAGGACGGCGGGACGCGGGATGCGCCCGTCACCTATGCCGCGTACCCCGGCGAGACACCGGTACTCAGCGGCGGCGTCCGCCTCGGCGGGTTCCGCCGCGTGAGCACGAACCGGTGGGAAGTGACGATCCCCGAAGTGGCGGCGGGCCGGTGGCACTTCGGCCAGTTGTACGTCAACGGCGGGCGGCGATACCGCCCGCGCCTCCCCAAGTCGGGCTATTACTTTGTCGCGGCGGAGGCGCCGTCCACGCCGGAGCAGGCGGGCAAGGGTTTCGACCGGTTCCGCTACCGCGACGGGGACCTGCGCGCCGACTGGACGAACCGCGACGATATAGAAGTCCTCCCCTTCCAGGTCTGGACGATGTCACGCTTCAGGATCAAGGCGCTGGACGAATCGGCGCGCGTGGTCACCTTCACGCGCGGCACCCGCAACGCCGCCGGGTTCTCGAAGATGGACGCCGGGAAGCGGTACCTGGTCGAGAACGTCGCCGAGGCGCTCTCGGAGCCGGGCGAGTGGTACCTGGACCGGAAGACCGGGGTGCTCTCCTACCTGCCGAAGCAGGGCGAGAAACCGGAGTCCGTGGAGGTGGTCGCGCCGCGCCTGGAACGACTCCTGGAGGTACGCGGCGACCCGGCAAAGCGGCAGTGGGTGCAGGGGCTGGTATTTCGGGGCTTGACCTTCGCGCACGCCGCGTGGCAGATCCCCCCGGACGGCAACAGCTACCCGCAGGCCGAGATCGGCATCGGCGGCGCACTGTCGGTGCGCGGCGGGCGGGACGTTGCCTTCGAGAAGTGCGTTATACGCAGCGTCGGCGGCTACGGCGTGGAGATAGCGGACGGCTCGCAGCGGGTCCGCCTCGCCGGGTGCGCGCTTTACGACCTGGGCGCGGGCGGCGTCAAGATCGGCGAGACGCGCTTCGTTGCCGACGAGGAACTCGCCACGAGCCACAACGCCGTGACGGACTGCTACCTCGCGTACGGCGGGCGTCTGCACCCGTCGGCGGTCGGCGTCTGGATCGGGCACTCGGCGCACAACACCATCGACCACAACGACATCTTCGACTTCTACTACACCGGCATCTCGCCGGGGTGGTCGTGGGGCTACGGGCCGAGCGGCGCGCACCACAACCGCATCGCGAACAACCACATCCACAAGATCGGTCAGGGCATCCTGTCCGACATGGGCGGCATCTACACCCTCGGCGTCTCCCCCGGCACCGTGCTGGAGGGCAACCGGATACACGACGTCCAGTCCTTCGATTACGGCGGATGGGGAATCTACTTCGACGAGGGCAGCACGGGCATCGTCGCCCGCAACAACGTCGCGTACAACACCAAGAGCGCGCCGTTCCACCAGCACTACGGCACGGACAACCTGGTGGAAAACAACATCTTCGCCTTCGGGCGCGAGGCGCAGCTCATGCGCACCCGCGCGGACAACAACAACCAGCCCGAGCCGGACAAGCGCGGCGCGCTGTCGTTCACGCTCCGGCGCAACGTCGTGCTCTGGAAGGAAGGTCCCCTACTCGGCTCCAACTGGAGCGGCGACAACTTCGCCCTGGAGCGGAACTTGTACTGGCACGCGGGCGGCCAGCCCGTGCGCTTCGTTGGCGGCGCGGACCTCGCCGCCTGGCAGGCGCGCGGCTTCGACCGGGGGTCGGCCGTGGCGGACCCGCTCTTCGTCGCCCCGGAGAAGGGCGACTTCCGCCTCAAGCCCGGCTCCCCCGCCCGGCAGATCGGATTCCGGCCGATCGACACGGGCGCGGTGGGTCCGCGCCCGGGCGCGCTGGCGGCGTTCGCCCGCCCGGCGAACGTCC
>DATLHN010000727.1:0-1532 GCA_035539875.1 Armatimonadaceae bacterium | reverse complement strand
ACCAGCTTCGCGGCGTCGGGGGAGAAGAAGACTTCGTCGGCGCCGCCCTTGCGGCCGACCGAGTCCACGACCAGGGCGTCCGTCTGCGGGTCGCCCAGGGCGGTCACGGCGGCGTTCATCTGCGCCGCCAGCTGCTGCACGCGTCCCGCCTCGACATCCTCCTCCGTAAAGGACACCTTATACCAGTCCATGCTCATGGATATACACTCCGGCCGATGTCGGCCTGTTTCTGCGGGAGCGTGCCCGCGACGGTAGCCGCGCTGCCGCGCTGCGATGCGCGCGCGCCAGGTGGAAGGGCTGCCGACTCGCGGCGTCCCGATTCTTATACACTATTATACCGCGCCTCCGGCCCCGAACGCGTGAGCCGCGAACGCCGTCGTTACCGGATCGGCGGGGGCGGGGGCGGCGCGTCGTCGCCGCGGGGCCGCGGCGGCTCCCGGCGGCGTCCCGAGACCGGCGGGCCGGTGGCGACGAGCAGCCAGCTTCCGTCGCGCAGGGGCACGACGCCCGGGTCGGCCCCGGGCAGGCGCGGCAGGTCCGGCCCGGGTTTCCACCCCTGCCCGTCCGCGCTCGTGGCCGTCCACAGACCGGGCCCGTCGCCGCCGCCCCCGCTCGGGTCGCGCGTGCCGAAGAAGCGCAGGACGTTGCCGTCCGAGTACGCGCAGCCGAGCCAGCGGCGGCCCGCCCCCTCCAGCCTCACGTCGTCCCGCCGGGTGAACGTCAGCCCGTCCGCGCTGGTGGCGTGGTAGGCGACGCCCTCGCGGGGCCGCGCCGACTCCGGCAGGTCCCGCGGGTTCGCCCCCGGATTCGACGCGGCGGCGGCGCTGCCGTTGTCAGGCGAGTAGAGGTGGAACACGCCCCGGTGCAGGGCGACGGCGCAGTCGATGACCGGCCGCCGGTTCACCCGGAAGCGTACCCCCGGCTCGACCACGTAGTCCACGCCGTTGGTCGAGACCGCCGAGTAGATGCCGGGGCGCTCCAGGTCGATGCGCCGCCCCTTGACCGACGTGAAGTAGCAGCGCACGCGGCCGTCCGGCAGCGCCACCAGCGTCGGGTCGAACGGGAACCGCAGCCCGGCGGGAAGCCCGGTGAGCGTCATGACGCGGGCGGCCGTCCACGTCGCCCCCTCGTCCGAGGAGAAGCGCACCGCGACCTTGTCAAAGTCCTCCCCGCCGCCTTCCGGGAAGTGCTGGTGCGCCGCGAGGAGCCGGCCGTCCTTCAGGCGTGCGACCGTCGGCACGCCCGCCCGCTCGAAGTTGGCGAGTCGGCGCACCTGCCCGTCGCGGGCGATCCGGTAGACGTGAACGTCGTTCGCCCACGGCCCCTGAGGCGGCTGGCGCTGCTGCGGCGGCGGGGGCGGAAGCAGCCCGGGCGGCCGGGGCGGCTGACCGGCCGCCCCGACGACCGCGCCGGCGGCGACCGATAAGGCGGCGATAACGGCGGCGATTCGTGCGGGCCGTGGCATCCTTCTCGTGGTTCCGGGCATCGGCGGCATCCTCCTGCCGTCGATTGTACCCGGGCGCGCGCCCGCC
>DATLHN010000726.1:0-1663 GCA_035539875.1 Armatimonadaceae bacterium | reverse complement strand
CGCCGACAACAGCGCCCACATCGGCGGCGGCGTCCTCCTGGCGATCGGTGGTGCGTCGGCCGTCCGCAACACGATCATCGCGGACAACCTGGCCGATGCCGGCGGCATCGGCCCGGACGTGTTCGGGGCGTTCACCAGCGGCGGCCACAACCTGATCGGCGACGGCACGGGGGCGACCGGGTTCGCCGACGGCGTGAACGGCGACCAGATGGGCACGGCCGCGGCGCCGATCGACCCGCGGCTGGGCGCGCTGGCCGACAACGGCGGGCCGACCCAGACGCACGCGCTTCTGGCGGGCAGCCTGGCGATCGACCGCGGGGACGACGGCCTGCTGCCCCCGGCCGACCAGCGCGGGGCGGGCTTCCCGCGGCGCAAGGACGGCAACGGGGACGGTGTCGCGGTCATAGACATCGGGGCGTTCGAGCGGTAGGCCCCAGGGCGACGAGCGGGCGACGAGCGGGCGACGAGCGGGCGACGAGCCGGCGGCGGCGTGGGGTGGCGGCGGGAAGGGCCGCGGAACAGAAGGGGGACGGGTAACGAAACCGCCCGGTCGCGCGACCGGGCGGGGATGTGGCTTCACTTCGCGGTGGCCTTCGCGAGGACGGGCTGACCGGGCAGCGGGGGGAGTTCGGGGAACGCCGCGGCGCGGGCCGCGACCGCCACCCGGTAGATGAACTCCCCCGGATCGTCGTTCACGACCCACCCGACGACCCGCCCGGCCGTCAGCCGGTACTCGAACCCGATGCCGCCCTCGGCGTAGACCGTCGCCCGCTCCTGGCCGTACTGGACGCGGACCATGACCGACCTCCGAACGAGTGGAAGGAAGCGCCCCGGTGAAGGGGGCGCGTCAAGTCGGTCAGAAGCCATCGGCGTAGGCCGCGCCCCGCGCCAGTTCGTCCGTGCCCTGCCGGTCGGTCGCCCCGCGCTCGGGTTCGGTCTGGCTCACGTCGAAGACGGTCCCCGTCACGAACGAGGACCGCTTGGCCTTCTCCTCACTCTCGCCTCCGCTCGCGTCGGTGACGGGCGGGGCTTCCTCGCTCGCGTCGCCCCTGTGCTTCGGAATCCAGATCATCAGCCCCCGCGCGCCCTTCCGGACCGCGCGCCCCTTGTCCTTCCACTGCCAGAAGCCGCCGACCATGCTGGCGGTCGGCAGCTGGGAGAGGACCAGACACGAGTTGAAGGGCGACAGCGCGCGGCCCTCGCAGGTAACGATCGCGCCGACGCGCATCACCAGCGCGGCCCGTTCGTCGTCGGTCATCTCCGCGACCTGTGCGGCGAGGGCGCGGAACCGCTCGCGGCGCTCGGCGGCGTGTTGCCTCTGTTCGGCAGTCGGTGTTCGGCGTGCCATGTGAGTTTCTCCGGGTGTGTGTCGTGTGTCGGGCGTGTGTGGTCGGGCGACCGCCAACCCCACTTTTGAGGAGTTGACGGCTGTTTGAGCGTCAGGGTCAGGCCAGCATAGCATCTCCCCGCCGTCGATGGCCTGGAGCATGGCGCGGAGGTTGTTGCGGTGGGCCTGCGCGAGGCGGACGTACCGGTCGATCGGCTGGCCGTCCAACCCCTCGGCCTCGGCGATGCGCCTGGCCCGCTCGGCGAAGGCGCGGGCCAGGTCGCGGCGGGCGAGGTCCAGCCGCAGGCAGCGCGAGAGGAGCGGGCTGGCGTCGTC
>DATLHN010000725.1:0-3686 GCA_035539875.1 Armatimonadaceae bacterium | reverse complement strand
TCGCTGCCGATTAAAACGCCGCCCTTTGGGACGATGCGGGTGTACACGGGTGTACAATGGAGCGGGAGGCCCCGCTCACGCCATGTTCCGCGTCGCCGTGCCGAGAAACCTGCTGCTGCCGTGGATCGCCGGACAGGTCGGTGTCTTCCTGCCCCTGCTCGCCCTCGCCGAGGCGTGGCTCGTCGCGCTGGACCCGGGCCTGTTCGTCGATCCGGCGCGCGTTACGGATTGGGGCCAGGTCCTGAACGGCCCCCTGACGGGCCTCATGCCGTCCTTCGCCCGGCCAATCGCGGCGGTCCTGTTCCTTGCCCAGTTTGTCGCAGCCTGGCTCTACGGGGCGGTCTGGCTCGCCGGAGACCGCCGCGCGACCGGCGCGACCGGTTTCTGGACGCTGCCGTCCGGCATCGTACTCACCGGCATTCCGCTCGCCTTATTCCTGGCGGTGTTCGGCGCGGGTGGAACGCCCTGGGCGGGTCTTCCCCTCGCGCTCGTGCTGCTGGCAGTCGTACTTTGCGTCTACCTCCAACCCGTGCTCGTGCTGCTGTATGTTGGGCGACGCCTGCGCGGCGGGGAGCGGTTCGCGCGCCGCTGGACGGTTCCGCTGGCGGCGACCAGCGTTGTCTTCGCGGTGGGCGTCTTCGGGCTGATTGCGGCGGCGACGACTCCACAGCAGCGCCTCTCCGCACTCCTGCGTCGGGTAGACGCCGACGCCCGGGACCGCAACGGCCGCACGCTGGTGCACTATGCCGTATCGGCGCGCGACCAAGGTACGCTCGGCACCGTGATGAAGAGCGGCGCGGATGCGAACCCTCGCGATGAGCGGGGCGAGACTCCGCTTTTTCTCCTCGCGCAGCGGGCGCGGGAAGACGACGGCAGTGTGGCGAAGGCGCTTCTCGGCCAGTTGCAGGACGGCGGCGCGAACCTGAACGCGCGAAACGTGCGCGACGAGACGCCGCTGTACCGGGCGGTCGAGCTTTCAGACCTCGCGATCGCCCGCGCGCTCCTGGACGCCGGCGCGGACCCGAATCTGGCAGACCGCGAAGGGAGAACCCCGCTCCACGTCGCCGCGCGCCGCCGGGACGCGGTCGGCGCCAGCCTCCTCATCCGCTACGATGCCCGGACCGACAGGCCGGACGCGAAGGGCGACACCCCGGCCGTTTACGCCCGGCGCCTACGCGACGCGAACCTCCTCGGAGCAATGGGCCTGGAGTTGCCCCCCGTGCCCACGGCTGTCAACTACCCGCTGGCGAGCGCGCCCGCCCCGGAGTGGCCGGGGGCCGGGCAGGACGTGGGAACCACGCGCACCCCGCGCCGTTAAGGGTAAATGGGTCCGGACGAAGTCGGACTTACCCCTTGACAGCGCGCGCCTCCGCGCGTAAAATCAAAGCACTTTGCATAGCAAAGCCACGATTGACGGGCAATAGGCGCGGTGGTACCATTGAGGGCGCGATACCGCGCGCGCCCGCGCAGCGGCTGCCTCTCGGTTCGCGCGACGACGGGCGGGCCAGATAGAGAGATAAGGGTTAAGGATGGAGAGGGAACAGTTTCCGATGCTGGACCGCCTCGGCGGTCCCGAAGATTTGCAGGGCATGACCGTCGAGGAGCTTGAGGCGCTCGCGGTCGAGGTCCGGCAGGGTCTGATCCAGACCATCTCCCGCGTGGGCGGCCACTTCGCCCCGAACCTGGGCGTGATCGAGCTGACCGTCGCGCTCTACAAGGCGTTCGGACTCCCCCGCGACAAGGTCATCTGGGACGTCGGGCACCAGTGCTACCCCCACAAGATGCTCACGGGGCGCTGGAAGAAGCTCTCCACCATCAAGCAGTACGGGGGCATCTCCGGCTTCCTGCGGCGCGACGAGTCGCCCTACGACCAGTGGGGGGCGGGGCACGCGTCCACCTCCCTGTCGGCGGCGCTCGGCTTCGCCGTCGCGCGCGACCGGCGCGGCACCGACGAGCGCGTGGTGGCCGTGATCGGCGACGGCGCGCTGACCGGCGGCATGGCGCTGGAGGCGATGCTCAACATCGGCGACCTCAAGACCGACATGGTCGTGGTGCTCAACGATAACAAGATGAGTA
This sequence comes from Armatimonadaceae bacterium, assembly GCA_035539875.1. Lineage (GTDB taxonomy): Bacteria > Armatimonadota > Armatimonadia > Armatimonadales > Armatimonadaceae > CALEKU01. Next base: position 1,610 of record DATLHN010000725.1, on the reverse strand, counting down.
TCGCGGAGAACGTCGGCGCGATGGCGTCGATGCTCGCCAAGCTGCGCCTGCTCCCCCTCTACCAGCAGGCCGAGGCGACGGTCAAGAAGTCGTTCAAGAAGGACGGCCTGATCTACAAGGCCGCCGCGGGCGCGAAGCACGCCGCGACCCACTGGGTCTCGCCCGCCAACACCGGCCTCTTCTTCGAGGAACTGGGCTTCCAGTACATCGGCCCGCTCGACGGGCACGACATCCCGACCCTGGTCGAGGTCTTCGAGCACGTCCGCGCGATCAAGGGGCCGGTCCTGCTGCACGTCCTGACCACTAAGGGCAAGGGCTACGAGTTTGCCGAGGCGGACCAGCGCGTCTTCCACGCCGTCACCCCCTTCACCGTCCAGGACGGCAAGATGGAGAAGAAGGTCACCGGGACGACCTTCACGCAGGCGTTCACCGAGGCGCTGTGCGAGGTGGCGGAGCAGGACGCGAACGTGGTCGCGATCACGGCGGCCATGCCGGACGGCACCGGGCTGGCGAAGTTCCAGCAGAAGTTCCCCGACCGCTACTTCGACGTCGGCATCGCGGAGCAGCACGCGGTGACCTTCGCGGCGGGCCTCGCCGCCGAGGGACTGACCCCGGTCTGCGCGATCTACTCGACGTTCCTGCAGCGCGCCTACGACCAGATCGTCCACGACGTCTGCATCCAGAACCTGCCGGTGGTCTTCTGCCTGGACCGCGGCGGGCTGGTCGGCGACGACGGCGCGACCCACCACGGCGTGTTCGACATCGCCTACCTGCGCTCGATACCGAACCTGATCCACCTCTCCCCGAAGGACGCCGAGGAGATGAAGGCGATGACCCGGTTCGCGCTCTCCTACAAGCGCGGCCCGGTCGCCTTGCGCTACCCGCGCGGCGCGGGCGAGTTGATCTCCGAGTCCCCCGCCCCGGTCGAGCTGGGCCGCTCCGAGACGCTGCGCACCGGCGACGACCTGGGCATCCTCGCCTACGGCCCGGTGGTCTCCGTCGCGCTCGACGCCGCCCGGCAGATGGAAGAGGAGTACGGGGTCCGCGCGGAGGTAATGAACGCCCGCTTCGTCAAGCCGCTGGATGCCGAGGCGATCGTCTCGCTGGCGAAGCGCACGGGCCGCCTGATCACCCTGGAAGACGGCGTCGTGCAGGGTGGCTTCGGCTCGGCGGTGCTGGAGCTTCTGGCGGCGCGCGGCGTGACCGACGTCGCGGTCAGGACGCTGGGCCTGCCGGACCACTTCATCGAGCACGGCCCCATCCCGCTGCTGCGGGGTCTCTGCGGCATGGACGCCCTAGGCGTCCGCAAGGCCGCCGGGGAGTTGCTGGGCCGCGACCTCACCCCCACCACCCCGGGTGAGACCGCGATGGCCAATTCCCGCGCGAAGAAATGATCTAGCCGCGAAGGCGCAGAGGGCGCGAAGTAGGGAGACTTGTTCTCGTCTCCCCTCGACGTCCTCTGCGCCTTCGCGGTCAGGTCCCTCAGCCGATGAGGTCGGCGGGGGTGACGACGCCGAGGTAGGTGTTGTTGTCCACGACGGGCATGACACTGAGGTGGCGGCGCGTCATCAGGGCGAGCGCGTCCACGGCGGTCATGTCCGGGTGCCCCA
>DATLHN010000724.1:0-1766 GCA_035539875.1 Armatimonadaceae bacterium | reverse complement strand
ACCTCGACCAGCAGGCTCTTCTCCGGGTCGCCGACGACCATTCCCGGGCCGCCGTCGCCGCCCTTCAGCAGCGCAGCGCGGGAGTCGAGCCGCAGCCCCCCCATCTGGGCGTCCTTGCCGTGGCAGGAGGTGCAGTTCGTGGCGAGGACGGGGCGCACCCTGCTCTCGAAGAACTCGGCGGCCTCGCGCGACACGGGCGGCGGCGCGGTGTCGGATGCCGCGCGACGGGGGGCGAGCAGCATCGCGGTCGCGAGCAGCGTCCCCGCGAGTCCGAGCGTGGCGAAGGCGTAGGGGGTGATGACCGAATGGCAGTGGCGGCGAGGCATAATACCGTCATTATAAACCGCCAGGACGCCCGGAACGCCAGCGGGGCGAGAAGAAAGCGAAATCTCTCCCGGCGCGACGCCGCTACGGCTTGCGCCTGCCCCGCAGAACCTGCCCCCTCAAGTCGACCGTGACGCGCTCCGCGCGCCCGTTCTCCACGGTGAAGGCGAGGGAGACGTCGCCGCTCTCCCCCTGGACGAACCGGTGCCCGCCCTGGTACCGCAGGCGGGTCGCGGCCCCCTCGCCCACCCGCGCTTTCAGTTGTCCGCCGTCGCCGAAGACGCGCAGTTCCAGCGTTTTCGCCCCCGACGGGACCGCGTACGCGCCCGCGTAGCGGGCGACGTCCTCCGCCGTCAGCGGCAGGTCGCGCACCGTCACCCCGAGTGCGGCCCGCGCCACCGCCCTTTCCACCTCGTCCCGCTTCTGCCGGTCCGTCCCGGAGTTCATCAGCACCGCGACGGTAATACCGTCGTCGGGGTAGTGGGAGACGAGGGAGAGGAAGCCCAGCCCCCGCCCCCCGTGGTAGACCTTGCGGTGACCGGCGAACTCGCCCACGAACAGGCCGTAGCCGTAGTCCGCGCTCTCGCCCCCGGGAAGCGGGGTCGGGGCCGTCATCCGCCGCAGCGAGGCGGGGGAGACCACCGTCCCGGCGTGCAGCAGGTGGGTCCAGCGGACGAGGTCCCCGGCGGTGGAGCAGAGGGCGCCGGCGGCGCCGACGACCCGCAGGCTGACGTAGGCTGGGCGGGTGAACCCGCCGCCGTCCCGCGTGTCGTACCCTTTGGCCAGGTTCGGGATCGCCCTCCCGTCGGCGTAGTGAAGCGTGTGGCTGAGTCCGAGCGGTCGGAGCAGTTCGCGCTCCACGTACCCGGCGTAAGGCGTGCCCGTCACCCGCGCGACGATCTCGCCCAGCAGGTAGTAGGCCGTGTTGTTGTACGCGAACTTCTCCCCGGGCTTGAAGTCGAAGGGCTGCTTCCCGTACCGGTCCACCATATCCCGGTACGAGCGGTCGCGGCCGAACAGCCGCTCTCCCTTTTCGTCGCGGTCCCCCAGGTCGAAGCTCTTGATGCCGGACGTGTGGTTCAGCAGGTGGCGCACGGTCACGCGGTGCCCCTGCGCGGGGTAGTCCGGCAGGAACTTCGTAATCGGGTCGTCGAGGAAGAACTTGCCCGCTTCGACCAGCCGCAGGACGACGGCGGCCGTGAACTGCTTGGTGACCGAGCCGATCTTGTAGACGGTCTCCTGGCCGGCGGGCGTGCCGCTTTCCGCGTCCGCCTTGCCGTACCCCCGGGCGAAGACGACCCTGCCGTCCCTGGCCACGGCGATCGTCATGCCGGGGGCGACGCCCGCCGCGATCTGCGCCCGCGCCGCCGCGCCCGCCGCGGCCTCGATCCGCCGCAGGTCCGGCACCGCCGCCGCGGGAGCCGGATCGAGGCCGCGGCGGG
>DATLHN010000723.1:0-7573 GCA_035539875.1 Armatimonadaceae bacterium | reverse complement strand
GGTGCGCATCGGCCTGCACACCGGGGACGCCGAGCCGGACGCGCGGCACCCCGGAGAGTTCCGCGGCCCGGCGCTGGAGCAGGCCGTTCGCGTTGCCGCCGCCGCGGACGCCCAGGGGGGGCAGATCGTGGCTTCCGAGACGACCGCCGCGCTCGTGCGCCACGATGCGGGGGAGGGCGTCCGCCTGGTGGACCTCGGCGAATTCCGCCCCGAGGGCGCGCCCTACCCGGAGCGTCTTTTCCGGGTCGAATACCTGTTAGAGGAGCCGCGCGCGTCCACGCCGCCGCCGCAGGTCCCGACACGCCCCACCGGCAACGTCCCGATCCAGTTCACCCGCTTCTTCGGCAGGGAGCCGGAGATGGGAGCGCTCCGCGAGGCGCTGCTCGCGCCGGACGTCCGCCTGGTGACGCTCACCGGGCCGGGCGGGACGGGCAAGACGCGCCTCGCCTACGCGGCGGCGGGAGGGCTGGTCGAAGCGCAGGGCGGCGCGGTCTGGTGCGCCCCGCTGGCCGACCTGCGCGACCCGGACCAGTTGGGAACCGCGCTCCTCGACGCGCTGCGGCTGCCCCCTTCGGAATCCCGCGACCCGCTGGACCGGGTCGCCGAGGCTCTCTCCCGGCAGCCGTCGCTCCTGGTGCTGGACAACTTCGAGCAGCTTATAGAGGGGGGAGGTCCGCGCGTGGTCGAGGCGCTCCTCGGCCGCGCGCCGTCTCTGACCGTGCTCGTCACGTCCCGGCAGCGGCTGGGCGTGGCGGGCGAGCGGGAGTTCGCCCTGGCCCCGCTGCCGACCCCCGGCGGGCCGGACACGCCGGAACGGCTGCTCGCCTGCCACAGCGTCGCCCTGTTTTTCGACCGGGCGCGGGCGGCGCGGCCGGACTTCCAGGTGACGCCCGCGAACGCCGCGGCCGTCGCCGCGCTCTGCGACGGCCTGGAGGGGATTCCCCTCGCCATCGAACTGGCGGCGGCGCGCTCGCAGACGCTGACGCCCGCGCAGATGGCGGCGCAGCTCGAACGGCGGTTCGACTTCCTCACCGCGAGTCGGCGGCGGCGCGACGTGTGCGAGCCGCGGCACCACTCACTCGCGGCGGCGCTGGACTGGAGCTACCGCCTTCTGACGCCGGACCTGCACCGGTTCTTCCGCGGCCTGTCGGGGTTCCGCGGCGGCTGGACGGCCGAATCCGCCGCTGCCGTGTGCGAGGAGCCGCGCGCCGGTGAGTTCCTGGAACGGCTCCGGGAAGCGTCGTTCGTGCTTCCGGCGGAGTCGGGGGACGGGCCGCAGCGGTTCACGATGCTGGAAACGTTTCGCGAGTACGCGGAGGAGTTGACGCCGCCCACGGAGCGCGAAAGCCTCGCCGAGCGGCACGAGGCCTACTTCGCGCGGATCGCGGGAGCGGTTGACGACCACAACTTCCTGCCCGTGCGCGACATCGACAACTGTCTGAAAGCGATCGCCCACAGCCGGGCGCGCGGCGACCAGGGGATCGAGAACGAGCTGCTGCTGGTGGGTGGCTTCCTTTCCATGTGGGTGCACACCGGCCAGCAGCGCCGGGCGCAGGACGCACTGGAGCACGTTCTCGGCCGCGACGACGCGCGCCGCGCCCGGAACCCGGGACCGGCGACGAAGGGCAGGAGCAACGTTCTGTCCCTCGGCGGGTGGGTCATGTTGGGGGCGGACCCCGACCGGGCGGCCGAATGCACCGAAGAGTTCCTGTCGATCCTGGGCGAGAGCGGGGACCTCGCCGAGCGCGCCCACGCGACCTGCCAGCTATCCCGGATTCGGGCCGCACAGGGGGACATGGCGGAGGGCTGGCGGCTGATCCAGGAATCTATCGCCCTCTTCCGCCGGAGCGACAATGTCTGGCACCTCCCCGGCGCGCTGATGAGCGCGCTCGCGTTCGCGGAAAACCCGCGCGACAAGCGCGAAGCCTTGCAGGAGGTCGTAGAGATAAGCCTCGGGGTCGGCAACAAGGACTACGCCGGTACCGCGCTGTTCCTGCTGTCGGAGATGGCGTTCGCGGAGGGAGACTTCCCAACCGTGGTGGAACTCGCCACCCGCTCCATCGCTCTGAGCCGTTCCCTGAATAACACGCTCCACGTGTTCATGGCGCTACCGCCTTTGTGCGTCGCGAAGGCGAAACTGGGTGACGTCGAGGGGGCGCGGGCCGTCCTGGACGAGGCGGAGCAGATCATGCGCGACTGGGAGGCGATCGAGCCCTACATCTTCCGGCATCTCGGGGAGGCGGCGCTCGAATCGGGCCATCTGGCGCGGGCGTTCGGATTCTACGCCGAAGGTCTTCGCAGGGCCGTCGCGGACGACCACGCGTCCCGCGTCCCGCACCTGCTGAGCCGACTGGGCCTCATCGCGGAGCGGTCGGGCGACCCGCGGCGCGCGGCCCGATTGCTCGCCGCGGCGTTCGCACGGTTCGAGGAGATCGGAAGGTCGGTTCCCGCGTTCGACGAGGACGGCTCCGAGAGCGCGCGGCGAGGCGAATTGCGCACCCGGCTCGGCAAGGCGGCGTTCGCGGACGCCTGGAAGAAGGGGCGGGCCATGCCGCCCGAGCGGGCCGTCGCCTACGCGCTGGAGCGTCCGAACTCCGCACATCGTCCGACGCCGTAGGTCGTGCGCGCACGAGCAAAACTTTCCCTCGCCGTTCTTTTATTTTGTGTCAGGTTTATTTCACAGTTCCTTCAGACACAGCCGGTAAAATGGCCTACTGTTAAGACTTCGGTAAGAGTAGACCGCTACAGTACGGGCAGTACACAGAAGACTCTCGCAGCACGTGGAGAGAGCGTTAAGGAGATTGAGATGAAAGTTCCGGTACGGGCGACGCCTGTCCCCGTCGCCCCCGCCGCGGTCGCGTCCCGCGGCGCGGTCCTGCTGAGCGCCGGTACCCTGGCCGGTCTCGCCGGCCTGAGTCTCGCCTGGCGGCTGTTCCCGGGGTCGGAGCCGCCGCCGCCGCCCGACGGGGTCGGCGGCGACGCCGGTGCGATGCGGGCGGGGTTCAGCGCCGCCGCCGCCCTCCGCGCCTCGGAAGCCGCCTACCGCGTCCTGGTGCCGCCGGACGACACCGGCAAGGACGGGACGGACGCGCCGCCCGTCTGCACGGTAGAGCACAAGAGCGTCCCCGGACAGCCGGTCCGCGGCCTGACGCCCCGTTCCTTCTGGTTCGTCGAATGCCGCGCCGCGTCCCCCGCGCCGTCTCCGGGCTCGTCGTCGCCCGGGCGGGCGGCGCGCTTCTCGTGGGACGGGCAGATCGGCGCGCTCCAGTCCGCCTCGCTGGAGTCGGCCGCGCCCTGCGGCGAGCCGGACGCGGAAGGTGTCACGCCGAAGACGCTCGACGCTCCGGGCGCGGAGCGGGCCGCCCGGCGCGTGCTCCTCGGCCTGTTCCCGGCGCGCGCCTGGCGGACCGAGAGCGTGACCGGCGGCCCCTGCAAGTGGCGGGTGATCCTGCGCGCGGCGGGCGGGGACGGCGGCGGCGGCGCACCCGGCGCACGGGCGACCGGCGCGCGCCTGTGGATCGACGGCGCGTCGGACGACCTGCACCAGCTTCGCGTATCGCCGTAACGGGGCGGCAACGCGCCGCCCGCGCCGCATCCTTGCCTATCGGAGCGACGGCGTGCCGGGCCGGGCGGCGGCGTCCTGGGCGGAGTTCAGGCCGGTGACGATGAACAGCACCCCGGCGGGCCACACGGACAGGAACAGCTCCGGAAGCGGGATCGGCGACACCCAGCGGACCACCACCAGCAGCGCGAGGGAGAGGGCGAACGCCTCCACGAACAGCGTCGGCTTCGACGTGACGATCAGCGCGGCGGCGGGCATCGCCACCGCGACGATGGCGAGCAGGACGAGCGGCAGGCCGCCCGGCAGGGCGTTCAGCTCCCACACCCGGGAGTCCCACGCCTGAAGGACGCCCAGCACGAAGGCGATACCGGCGAGCACGCGCCGCAGCGTTGCGGTCATGACAGCACCTCCAGAGGTCGGCAGGTCTCTTCGTCGACGATCTTATTATACGCCGTGCCGACATTCCGACACATTCCGCAAAACCCTTACGGGGCGATTCGGCCGCGGTGCTGTACTATAGGGGAATGCAGTACGACTCCCCGCGGGGCGAGATTACCGCGGCGCTCCGGCATCGGAGACGCCGACCGCGCCCGCAACAGGCAGACACACGGCCGACGAAACGAATTCTCCGGCCGGGCGACGGTGGCGTCCGTGACGGCGGCCCCGGCGGACAGGTCCGGGTGACGCTCTCGCTCGACGCCGCGAGCGTGGCCTGGGCGCGGGAACAGCCGGGCGGACTCGCCGACGTGATGCGCCGCCTGCTCGACGACGCGCGGCGCGGGGCGGCGGCGACGGCGGCGGCCCCTTCGTCCCCGGCGGGCAACGGCGGCGGCGGCGGCGCGGACGACGCGCCGGAGCTGCGCGCGGCGTACGACCGCCTTATCGACCGCAAGCTCCGCCACGGCCTCGCCGAGGGCGAGGAGCACGTCCTCGCCGACCTCCGTGCCCGCATCTTCGCCCTCGACGGCGAGATCGTCGACGGGCCGGCCGCTCCCGCGGCCGTCTACGCCTCCCGCAAGTAGCACTACCCCGCCGCGACTACGGCCCCGCCCGGAAGGGAACCCGGGCGGGGCCGCGCGCACGCGCAAGCGGCAGTGCTACACGCCCATGGCCGAGCCGGTGGGCGCCGGCGGCCGGTCCGCCCGGTCCAGCTCCGCGAAGACGTCCGCCGCCCGCTGCGCGTCGGCGCGGTCGCGCAGGCCGCGCGCCGCCTCCTCCCGGGCGCAGTGCGCGCAGCAGAAGATCGCCCCGTCCGCCTCGACGCCGTGCCCGATGGTCCGGCAGCCGCAGTGGGCGCACGAAGGGGCGAGGGCCTGGATCGCGCACTCGAAGCAGTCGAAGACGTGCGTCTGCCCGGCCATGACGACCTGGAACGCCTTGTCGTAATCGTTTCCGCAGGTCTCGCATTGAGCCATCGTCGCTACCTCCTCGAAGTATTCAGGGTGAAGTATTCAGGGTCGGGTCGTGCGGCCGGGCTCGGAGATCTCCTCGAGCGCCTCGGCGGTGACGTCCTCGTCGGTGCCGGAGAGGGCGATATCCCCCAGGGACACGATGCCCACCAGGCCGCGGCTGCGGTCCAGCACCGCGAGGCGGCGCACCTGGTTCTGCTCCATGACGCGCGCCGCGTCTTCCACGTTCTGGTCGTCGTATACGAACAGGACCTCCCCGGCCGTCATGACGTCGCGGACGTACGTCGTGTACGGATCGCGCCCCTCGGCGGTGGCCCGGACGGTGATGTCCCGGTCGGTGAGCATCCCCACCAGCTTCCCGCTCGCGTCGCACACCGGGAGCGGGCCGATGTCCATCGCGTGCATCGTCTCGGCCGCCTCCTGGAGGGTCGCCTCCGGCTTCACCACGGCGGGTCCCGGCGTCATAATCTCGCTGACTTTCACGATTCGCTTCTCCTTCTCGCGACGACCTCGCCGCCGCGCACTGTCTCCGCAAACTCCTGCCCCTCGCCGGTCTCGGGTACCGGCGGCGCAGCAGACCCCGCGGACTCCGGGGCGGGTAGCACGCCGCTACCTTCCGCGCGGCGCGCCTGGAAGAGCAGGTCGCGCACCTCGTCGTCGGAGGTCTGGGAAAAGTCCTGGTACCAGAGCCCGACGGCGATGAACGGGTCCGGCGTGTGCGCGCAGATGATGTCGTCCACCTCCGACCGAAGCTCGGCGCACGTGTCCGGCGACGCCACCGGCACGGCGACCACGATCCGGGCGGGTCCCATCGCGCGAAGGGCCAGCACCGCCGCGCGCATCGTCGTCCCCGTCGCCAGGCCGTCGTCCACGAGCAGCACCGTGCGCCCGTCCAGGTCGGGGAACGGCAGGTCGTCGCGGTACGCCCGCTCGCGCCGCTCCAGCTCCGCCCGCTCCCGCAGCGTCGTCTCCTCGACCTCCTCGGCCGTGACGCCCTCGCCCCGCACCACGGCGTCGTTCACCACGCGCACGCCGCCGGTCGCGACCGCGCCCATCGCAAGCTCCTCGTGGCCCGGGACGCCCAGCTTGCGCACCAGGAAGACGTCGAGCGGCGCGCCCCCGAGCGCGCGGGCGACCTCGAAGGCGACGGGCACGCCCCCGCGCGGAAGCGCGAGGACGAGAACGTCCTCCCGGTTCGCGTAAGCCCCGAGAAGTTCCCCGAGCGCCCGCCCCGCGTCGTACCGGTCCGCGTAACGCCTCATGCCCGCCGCGCTCCTTCCGGCGGCGCGTCGCCCAGGTGTCCGCGGAACCAGTCCGCCGCGAGGCGGGCCACCGCCTCCAGCGTCCCCGGCTCCTCGAAGAGGTGCGTCGCTCCGGGCACGACCTCGATACGCACGTCGCGCGCGGCAGTCATCCGCGCGGCGGCGTCCCGGTTCATCGCGAGAACCGCCGTGTCGCGCTCGCCGACCAGGAGCAGGGTAGCGGCGCGGACGCACGGCAGGGCGTCGTCCCCCGCCAGGTCCGGCCGCCCGCCGCGCGAGACCACGGCGCGCACCCGGTCGGGCCGCTCCGCCGCCGCGACCAGCGCGGCCCCGCCGCCGGTGCTCGCGCCGAACAGTCCGAGCGGCAGCGGGGCCGTGTCCGGGTTCTCGCCCGAGGCCAGCCATTCGCCCGCGCCCGCCAGCCGGGCGGCGAGCAGGCCGATGTCGAAGCGAAGGTGCCGCGTCTCGCGCTCGGCCTCCTCCTCTTCGGGGGTGAGCAGGTCGATCAGCAGCGTCGCCAGCCCCGCGCGGTTCAGGACGTCGGCGACGTACCGGTTGCGCGGGCTGTGGCGGCTGCTGCCGCTCCCGTGCGCGAACAGCACGATCCCCGCCGCGCCCGGCGGGACCGTCAGGTCGCCTTCCAGGGTCGCGGAAGCAGCGCCCCCGCCGCCGCCGCCGCCCGCGACGGGAAGCCGCACGGAACGCCGGGTGGCCTCGCCGCCGCCATCGTCGCTGGTCGCGTTCGCCACGGAATACCGCCTCCTTCCGCCGCCGCTGCCGCCGTTGCCGCCTACCCGGAGGACGCCCCCGCCTCGTCGCCGTCGTCGCCCGCTTCGACCATCTGGAGGCGTCCGTCGCCGTCGTCGCCGGACGGGCCGAAGTCGCCGCCCGCGCCCGCCGGGTCGCGGGTCGTCTCCATCGGCGGCGCGGGGGACTGCCCCTGCGGGTGCCGCCCCATGTTGACGTCGGTCTCGCGGTAAAGGTCCGGCGTCGTGTCGCCGACCTGCCCGGGCCGCAGCGGGTCCGTCGGGTCGAGCGGGTCCAGGTTCGGGTCGTCCTCCATCTCGTCGGCGTCGGCCCGGCGCGCGGGCGCGATGTTCTCGGGCGACGGGCCGACCGACGTCGTCGGCCGATAGCGCGTCGTCGCGTCCGCGGCGTCCTCCGCCGCGTTGTCGGGGGTGACTTCCATCGGGGCAGGGTTCCTCACTCTCCTGGGCGCGGCGCGACCGCGGGACCGGCGTCGCGCGCCCCTTATAAGGCTGTCCTACCCGCGGTAAAACCCGGATATGGGAGGCAGGCGGCAAAAAGCCCTACGCCGTGGGGGATTTGCGCCTTGGGAG
>DATLHN010000722.1:0-11280 GCA_035539875.1 Armatimonadaceae bacterium | reverse complement strand
GCTGGGGGGCGTGGCCGGGGGGGACGAGCGCGCCTGGCGCGACAACCTCGCCTGCGCCGCCGATCCCGGCAAGGAGCTGACCCAGTGGGAGGGCATCGCGGACGCGTTCGAGGCGTACTGCGCGAAGTACCCCGCGCTGCCGGACGACACGCGGCGCGAAATATTCCAGGTGCTGCTCATGCGCACCGTCGTCCCGGAGGCCCACGTGACCCGCTTCGTGCGCCTGAAACAGCTTCGGCCGGAAGACGTGCGCGCCATCTTCCAGATCGCGCGCGCGGAAGCGACGGCGACGGCGCCGTAACGCGGGCAGCGCCACGCCCGTAGAGAGACTTGTCGGCGCGCGGCGAGGAAGCGCGCGCGGAAAGGCGGGCACGCATCCCGAGATGACCTGGGCGCTTTGCTTCTCCTGCGGCGAGATCAAGTTCGGCGCGATCTGCCCCTGCCCCGCGTGCGGCATCGCCACCACGGGCGACCTGACGCTCGACATACTCTTCAGCGACCACTACCTGGCGAAGCCGACGCTGGAGCAGTTCGGCGGCATCGTCCGCACGATCCAGGCAGAGGCGGGCGACCCGCAGTTCGGCTTTTACGCGTTCCTGTACCACGTCTCGCGCCAGTACCCCGATCTCCTCGCGTACGAGACCGCCCCGCTCGGCGCGCAGCAGATCGCCGCCCTTCTCGCCCCGCTCGACCTCCCGCGGGTGGAGCTGCTGCCCGGCCTGTCGGCCCTGACGACAGACCCGGAGGCCGACGCCGCGGCGCGCGGCATCAAGCCCTGGTGGCGCCTCTGGAACCGTGGCCCGTAGCGCGCGTGGCGGCCCGTCCGTTTCCGGCTCACGTCCCCCGCCCGAAGTGCCGGGAGGAAAGCCGCGCGCCCGGCGCGAACGGACTGGCACCCATGGACACGAATCCCCACGCCCATACGGACACCCTGACCACGCTCGCCGCGCGCTTCTTCCCCCCGGTCTCGAACGACGACGGCCTCCCCGAAGCCGCAGTAGCCGCCGCCGAAGCGCGCCTGGGCCTCTCCCTGCCCGCGCGGCTGCGGGCGCTCTACCGCGAGTTCGGCCTGAGGGATGATCTCCTGCGCGCGAGCGACCGCCTCTTCGCGCTGGAGTTCCTGAGCGTCTCGGACGGCGTCCTGGTCTTCCTGAGCGACGGCCCCGGTCTGCGCTACTTCGGCGTACGGGCGGAGGACGTCGCGAAGGACGACGCCCCCGTCGTCGTTTCCGGCAGCGGCGGCGCGGCGGCGTGGAAGCCCGCGCGTCGCGCCCTCTCCGACGCGCTTCGCTCTCTCCTCCTGGTCAACGCCGCGAACGGCGGCATGCCCTGGCACGGCGCGGCGGAAACGCCGTCGGAGTCGCTGGACGCTCTCGGCGCGGAGTGGGAGCGCGTCGGCGGTGCGGGCGGCGGCGACGCCGCGTTCTACCTGCGCGACGGCCGGGTCGTCCACACCGTCCCCGCGAAGAAGGGCAAGATCCTGGTGTGCGCGGGCGCGCGGACCGCGGGCGCGCTGCACGAGTTGTCCGAGACCCTGGGCACGCCGTGGGCCGAGAAGCGGCGGCGTCCGGACGCCCCGCCCGAGGCCGACGAGGGCCTGGTGGACGAACACGCGGATGCGCGGCGAACGCTCCGACAGCGCGCCGTACTTGCCGCGAGCGCGGCGGAGGGCGGCGCGGCCTGCTGCGCGAGCTGCGGGGGCCTGCTCAGGACCTGGGCGGACACCGCGCGCGGCGTCTGCGGACTCTGCGGCCACGCACTGCCCGCCACCTTCGCCTGATATTTTGCCGCGGTTGCGTTGCCGCGCGTCTGGCGGCTATAATGAGGGGAACGACTGGCAGCGACCCGCACGGACGCGGGACGCGCGGCGCGCGGCAAAGCCGCGCCCCGAGCGGCCACGGAAGGCCCCCCAGGAGCGCAGCAGAGGTTCCCTTCCCTTGAGAGTCTCCCAGTACTTCATTCCCACGCTTCGCGACGTTCCCGCCGAAGCGGAACTGCCGTCGCACAAACACCTCCTCCGGGCCGGATTCATCCGCCAGCAGGCGGCGGGCGTCTACTCGTACCTGCCGCTCGGATGGCGCGTCATCCGCAAGGTCGAGCAGACGCTGCGCGCCGAGATGGACGCCATCGCCTGTCAGGAGCTGCGACTGCCCACGCTCACGCCGCGCGAGATACTGGAAGAGTCGGGCCGCTGGGACGTACCCGTCGTCTACCACCTCCAGGACCGACGCAAGGCGGACTTCGCCCTCGGCTTCACCCACGAGGAAGCGGTCACCGACATCGTGCGGCACGACGTGCGCTCGTGGCGTCAGATGCCGGTCCTCCTCTACCAGCAGCAGACCAAGTTCCGCGACGAGCCGCGCCCCCGCGGCGGCGTCATCCGCACCCGCGAGTTCATCATGTTCGACGCCTACTCGTTCGACCGCGACGAGGAGGGCATGGACGTCTCCTTCCGGAAGTTCGCGCAGGCGTACCGGAATGCGTTCACGCGCATGGGCCTGCCGTTCGTCGAGGCGGAGGCCGACGGCGGCGACATCGGCGACCTGGACAACCGGGAGTTCCTGGTCCTCACCGAGTCCGGCGAGGACACCGTCCTGCGCTGCGTCGAGGCGAACTGGGCGGCGAACGCGGAGGCGTGCGCCTGTCTGCCGCCCGAGCCGGTCGCCCACAACGGGAACGGAAACGGGAACGGAAACGGCGAGAAGCCCCTGGAGATGATCTCGACCCCGGGCGCGCGCACCATCGAGGAGGTCGCGGGCGTGCTGGGCGCGGCCCCCGAGTACCTGGTAAAGACGCTCGTGTACGTCGCCGACGGCACCCCCGTAGCGGCGCTGGTGCGGGGCGACCGCGAGATCAACGAGATCAAGCTCCGCCGCCTGCTCGGCGCTAAAGAGCTCTACATGGCGGACGAGGCGACGGTGGAGAAGGTGACGGGCGCGCCGCGCGGGTTCGCCGGGCCGGTCGGCCTGGCGGGCGTTCGCGTCGTCGCGGACCACGAGGTCGCCGTCATGCGCAACTTCATCGCCGGCGCGAACCAGGCGGACGCCCACTACGTCCACGTAAACATCGGGCGCGACTTCACGCCGACCGAGTACGCGGACCTGCGTACGGCCGTCGCCGGGGACCGCTGCCCGGTCGCGCCGCAGTACACGCTGACCGAGGCGCGCGGCATCGAGGTCGGGCACATCTTCAAGCTCGGCACCAAGTACTCGGCGGCGATGGGCGCGACGTTCAACGAGGAGGACGGCTCGATCCGCGCGGTCCAGATGGGCTGCTACGGCATCGGCAACTCCCGCCTGCTCGCCGCGCTCGTGGAAGCGTCCTACGACGACGACGGCATCATCTGGCACCCGAGCATCGCGCCGTTCTCAGTCGTGATCGTTCTCGCCAGCCTGAAGGACGAGGCGGTCGTGGCCGCGGGCGAGAAACTGCACGACGAACTGACGGCGCGCGGCATCGACGTCATGCTGGACGACCGCGACGAGCGTCCCGGCGTCAAGTTCAAAGACGCGGACCTGGTGGGCTACCCGGTCCGGGTCGTCATAGGCAAGGGCCTCGCCTCGGGCAACGTCGAGGTCCGCGCGCGGCGCGACGCCGCTTCGACCCGGGAAGTACCGGTCGGAGAGGCCGCCGCTGCCGTCGCCGCCCTGCTCGAAGAACTCAACACCCCTGCTGCCGACGGGGCGGCGTAACCCGCCGCCCCCATGCCCGACGCGGCCTTCTGGAACGCCACCCTCCACGACACCGGGCTCCTGGCGCTCGCGTGGTTCCTGGGCGGCGTGATCGGCTGGCAGCGTGAGGCGCAGCGGCGGTCCGCCGGCCTGCGCACGCACATGCTGGTGTGCGGCGGCTCGTGTCTTATCACGCTGGTCTCCTTCGGCGGCCTGGGCGACCCCGGGCGCATCGCCGCGCAGATCGTCACCGGAATCGGCTTCCTCGGCGCGGGCGTCATCCTGCGCCGCGGGCTCTCAGTGCGGGGCCTCACCACCGCCGCGACCATCTGGGTCGTCTCCGGCGTGGGCATCGCGGTCGGCGCGGGCGGCCGCTTCGCCGTCCTCGGAACAGTGGCGACCCTCTTCGCGCTTCTCACCCTCACCCTCGCGAAGCGCCTGGAGGAGGCCATCACCGACGACCACGGTCCGGCGACGCTGCTCGTCACCGTCCCGCGCCTGAAGGGGCACACGGCGCGGCTCATGGAGGTGCTTACCGGGGCGGGCGCGGTCGTCACCGGCACCTCGGTGGAGAGCGAGGCGCTCGAGGGCGCGGAGGGTCACCGCCTGCTCCGCGTCCACCTGAGCCTGCGCCAGGATCTCACCCCCGCGCAGCTGACGGACGCCATCCTGGAAAAGATGCCCGACCTCTCCCTGGAATGGGAGGAGTAGCCCGCTCAGAAGTATTCGACTTCGGAAAGGCGCGCGTCGATGTCCGAGACCAGGACCGTGACCAGGTCCGCGTACCGCGGCGCGACCCCGGGGATGAAGCGGATGTTCAGACGCCCGACCATGGGGACGATGAGGCGGTAGGCGAGACGCTCTGCGTCGTCCGGGGTCATCTCCCAGCGGCGCAGCGAGAACCGCCGCAGCACCTCGATCTCGTCGCGGGTGAGCACCTCGATCGGGTCCACCACCCCTTCCGGCAGCCGCGGCGCTTCGCCCGCCCCGGCGGCGCTTTTCGCCCGCATCACCGGAAACAGCCCGACGGAGCCGACCTCGCGCTCGCGCACCACGACCGTCCCGCCGACCATGTCCCCGAGCCGCTTGTACTCGGGGTGGAAGAAGACCGAAAGCGCCCCCGCCGCGTACGAGATGGGCAGGAAGTCCGCGAGGCGCATCAGGTTGCGCGTCGCGACGCTGTAGAAGTCCACGGGAAAGCCGCCGTCGCGCATCACGCGCAGCCCGAAGAACTTTTTTCCCGGCGTCTGCCCGTTCCAGAAGGTCTCGAAGAAGATAGAATAGCCGAAGAGGACGACGAACGCCCCGACGATCATGAGGGGGGCCACGACGCCGCTCGCGCCCGACCACGACGTGAGCGCCGCGACCAGCCCACCGATAAAAACGCCCGCGAGGTAGACGCCGAACATGACGAGGATGTCGATCATCAGCGCGCCGAACCGCGTTCCGATGCCCGCCAGCTCGATCGTTACGGGGATGTTCTCGGGCGTGATGATGGTCAGTTGACGGGCCAAGAAGCGCGACCTCCGGCAGGGAAACCAGTACTCTTCTCGCATTATGCCGCAAATCGGCGGCGCTCGCGAACCGGCGCGACCGTCCAGGGAGAATCCGACCAATGCCGTCCGCAGCCCTCACCGAGTTCGTGGCGCAGCGCAAGCCCGCCTGGGACCAGCTCGCGCTCATCGTCGCCCGGGCGGGGGCGGACCGCAACGGCGTGCGCCAGCTCTCCCGCGCCGACCTGAAGGCGCTCGGCTCGCTCTACCGGCGCGCAGCCAACGACCTGGCCTACGTCCGCCTGCGCGGCGGCGACCCGCGCCTCGTGGACTACCTGAACGACCTCGTCTTCCGCGCGCACAGCCTCGTGTACTCGGAGCGCACCCCGCGCAGCGCGAACGTCGTCCGGTTCCTGCTGGTCGAGTTTCCCCGCCTGCTGCGCCGCCGCAAGGGCTACATCTACGCCGCGGCGGCCATGTTCTTCCTGGGCGGCCTGCTCGGTGCGGGGATGACCGCCGCCGACCCCGACCTGATCGGCGTCTTCCTGCCCTCCCGCGCGGGCGACGTGGACTTTTACAAGAACCTGCCCAAGACGGTCACGGACGAGACCAAGCCCATGTTCGCCGCACAACTCATGACGAACAACATTCGTGTGGCGATCCTCGCGTTCGCGGTCGGGGTCCTGGGCGGCTTCCCTACCCTGCTCCTGCTCTTCGCCAACGGCCTCCCGATCGGCTCGCTGGCGATCCAGCAGCACAACGCTGGCTACGACACCGTCCTCTGGTCGTTCCTGCTGCCGCACGGAGTCCCGGAGCTGACCGCGATCTTCATCGCGGGCGGGGCGGGGATGCTGATCGGCCACGCGCTGGTCGCGCCCGGGGAGCTGACGCGCCGGGAGGCGCTGGTCGTCGCGGGGAGGGACGCGGTGAAACTGCTGCTCGGGACGGTGATGCTCTTCATCATCGCAGGGTTCATCGAATCGTTCATCAGCCCGACCGACCTGCCCGCGCCGTTCAAGTTCGCCTTCGCCTCCCTGATGGTGGTGGGTCTTACCGCCTACTTCCGCGCCTCGCCCGAGGAGGACGGCGACGCGGAGGACGAGGCGGCGGAAGAGCCGGTGGCGGCGGCGGCACCGGCGGCGGCGTAGTCGATGCGGCGCTTTACCCCCGTATAAAGAGGCGGGTGACGTCCTTGAAGGTCACTACGATCAGGAGCAGCACCAGCAGGGCGAACCCGGCCATGAACACCCGGTTCGTCTGCTCCGCAGTCAGCTTGCGCCGCCGGATCGCCTCCAGGGCCATCAGCGCCAAGTGGCCGCCGTCCAGCACCGGGACGGGCAGCAGGTTGAACAGGCCGAGCGACAGGGAGAGTTGTCCCAACAGTTCGAGGTAGCGCGAGCCGCCGATCTGCGCCGCGTTCTTCGTCTCCTGGAAGATGGCGACCGGGCCGCCGAGGTTGTCCTTGATCGCCCCGCTGGAGACCAGTTTCCCCATCATCTGAAACCAGAACGCCACCTGTTCGTTGCCCCGCCGGAACGACTCGCCGAGCGCGACGCGCTGCGACTCCAGCACCACCGGAGAGGGCTTGAATCCGAGGCGTCCGATCGGCTTGTCCAGACCGGCAACTACTTCGCTCTTCGGCGTCGCGGTGATTTCCCGGGTAGCGCCACTTACAGCGGAGCCGGAACGGAACGTCAGGCGCAGCGCCGTTCCCGCCGAGCCCTGGATGGTATCCAGCGCGTTGACGAAGTCGTTGACCGGTTTGCCGTCGATGGCGATGAGAACGTCGCCGGGCTTCAGGCCGACCTGCTGGGCGATGCTCCCCTTGTTCACCTCGTCCACGCGCACGGTCGAGCGGGTGGGAAAGCCGTAGATAACGCCGATCAGACAGAGCGAGAGCCACCCGAGGACGAGGCTGAACGCGGGTCCGGCCGCGATGACGAGCGCGCGCTGGTAGATGGGGCGGTTGTTGAACCCGTCCGGGTCGTTCGGGTCGGTCGCCGTCGGTCGCAGCTCCGAGGAGTCATCATCGACGCCAGAGCCGGAGCCGGTGATGCGCTGCTCGACCGCGTCCTCGATCTCCATCCCCTTGATGCGGACGAAGCCGCCGAGGGGCAGCGCGCGAAGCGTGTACTCCGTCTCGCCGTCGTAGCCCACGCGCACGAGGCGCTTGCCGAACCCGATGGCGAACTCCTCCACCTTCATCTTGAAGAGCTTGGCGAAAGAGAAGTGGCCGAGTTCGTGGAAGAAGACCAGAACGCCGATGACGATCAGGAAGCCGACGACCGATTGGATTGCACTCATGCTCTGATATTGCCTCAGGACGCGCGCCCTTCGCTGCGGCGCGCCGCCCGCCCGTCCCGCTGTTATACGGACGCCGCCGCCCGCTCCGTTACCACGCGCCGCGCCTCCGCGTCCGCCGAGAGGACCGCCTCCAGCGACTCCGCCGGGAGGATGTGGTGCGCGGCCAGCGCCTCCTCGACGAGGCGGCAGATGTCGGTGAAGCCGATCCGCCCGTCCAGGAACAGCGCGACCGCCGCCTCGTTCGCGGCGTTCAGCGCGGCGGGCGCGGTGCCGCCCCGCGCCGCCGCCGCGCGGGCCAGTCCGATCGCGGGGAAGCGGTCGTGGTCCGGCTCCTCGAAGGTCAGCGCACCCATGGTACCCGGCGCGAGCCGCGGCAGTTCCGTGTCCACCTTGTCGGGGTGCGTGAGGGCGATCTGGATGGGCAGCCGCATGTCCGGCAGACCGAGCTGCGCCAGCAGCGCCCCGTCGCGCATCTCCACGAAGGAATGTACCACGCTCTGCGGGTGG
Organism: Armatimonadaceae bacterium; assembly: GCA_035539875.1. GTDB lineage: Bacteria > Armatimonadota > Armatimonadia > Armatimonadales > Armatimonadaceae > CALEKU01. The sequence continues at coordinate 3,305 of DATLHN010000722.1, read as the reverse complement.
ACTACGACGGAAACCTTCTCGAGCGGCGTGTCGAAGAGCCAGGCCGCCTCGATCGCCTCCAGCCCCTTGTTCATCAGGGTGGCGGAGTCGATGGTGATCTTGCCGCCCATGCGCCACGTCGGGTGCTTCAGCGCGTCCTCGGGCCGGGCGGCCGCGATCTGCTCCTTCGTCCACGTCCGGAACGGCCCTCCCGACGCGGTAATGTAGAGATGGGCGACGTCGTTAGGCACGTCGTACCCCCGAAGGCACTGGAAGAGGGCGGAGTGCTCGGAATCGACGGGCAGGATCTGCGCGCCGTGGGCCCGGGCCTCGCGCGTGACGATGGCCCCGGCGGCGACCAGCACTTCCTTGGTCGCGATGCAGACGCGCTTCCCGGCGCGGCACGCCGCCACCGTCGCCTCAAGGGCCGCCGCCCCGGCGACCGCGACGACCACCGTGTCCGCCTCGGGCAGCGTGGCGAGCGCCGTCATCGCCTCCGGCCCGGCGTGGACGGTCGCGCCGGTCGCGCGGACGGCGTCGGAAAGCTCCGGCGCGCGGAGAGCGTCCGTGACGGCGACGTGCGCCGCGCCGGTCTGCCGCACCTGGGCGGCGAGGAGATCGACGTTGCCGCGGGCGGCGAGGCCGACGATCCGCGCCCGCTTGGGCCCGAGCCTGCGCACCACGTCCACGGTCTGCGTCCCGATGGAGCCGGTAGCGCCGAGGAGGACGATACGGCGCGGCCCCGAAGAAATCACGGTCACAAGGCATTATACCGTTGCAACCACGGGGGGGGTTCGCTTGTCTCTTTGGTGACCGCCCCGCTACAAACGTGTGTCCTCCCCTTTTCAGGTCGGCTTTCTTCCGCGGGCGCGGATCGGAGGAATCGTGAACTCGCGAACGCTGCGCATCCTGATAGTCCTCGGCGTCGTCGTCCTCGCGGCCGTCTTCGCCGGGGCCCGCTGGCGCGAACGCGCCAAGCCCAAGACCGAGGTGGGCCGCACCGTCACCGTCACGCGCGGCGACATGACCGTCAAAGTGTCCGAGAACGGCACGCTGGAGCCGGTGACGCAGGTGGACGTCAAGTCCCGCGTCGCGGGCCGCGTCCTGCGCGTCTACGTCCGCGAGGGCGACACCGTTCGCGCCGGAGCGCCGATCGCCTCGGTAGACCCGACCGAAGTCCAGCGGCAGGTCGCCGGCGTCGAGGCGCAGATGGCGTCCGCGCGGGCCGGTCTGCGCCAGGCGGAGGAGAACTACCGCGTCGCCATGGACCAGAACCGCCTGGCGATCCGGCGCGCCGAGATCCAGCTCGCCAACGCCCGCGTCGGACTGCGCGACGCCGAGGTCGGGCTGAAGCAGGCCCGCGCGCAGCTCGCGCAGGCGGCCGCCCCGAGCCGCAACCAGGACCTCGACGTCGCCCGGGCGACCGTCCGCAGCGCGGAGTCGCGGCTCGCGAACGCGAAACTGACCCTCACACGCCGCCAGAACCTGGTGGCGAAGGGCTTCCTCTCGCAGTCCGAGGCCGACGCCGCCCAACTCGAGGTACAGGTCGCCGAGGCGGACCTGCGCTCCGCGAACGAGCGGGTCGATCTGCTCGCCGAGGGGCCGCGCAAGGAAGACATAAACGCCTCCCGCGTCGGCATCGAGTCCGCCCAGGTGCGGGTGGAGTCGGCGCGCGTCGCGGTAGAGTCGGCGCGGAACGCACTGGCAACGGAGAAGGCGAACACCGCCCAGGCGAAGCTGCGCGTCCGAGACGTAGAGAGGGCGCGGGCGGACATCGCCCAGATCGAGAACACCCTCGCCCAGCAGAATGTCCAGCTCTCGGAGACGCGCATCGTCGCCCCCATCGGCGGCGAGGTCATCGGCAAGTTCATCGAGGAGGGCGAGCTGATCGCCTCGGCGACGGCGGGCTTCGCGCAGGGCGCGGTCATCGTCAGCGTCGCCGACCTCAGTCGCATGCAGGTGCGGGTCAACATCAACGAGGTAGACGTCCCCCGCCTGAAGGTGGGCATGCCGGTCGAGATCCGCGTGGACGGCCTTCCCGGCAAGGTCTACATGGGCCGCGTCGCGGCGATCTCGCCCGCGTCGCAGGGCGCGAACCAGAAGGGAACGAGCGCCCAGCAGAGCAGCGGCTCCACCCAGTCCGTCGTCCGCTTCGAGGTGAAAATCTCGGTAGAGAACGCCGACCGCAAGCTGCGCCCCGGTATGACGGCGGGCGTGAGCGTCATCCTCGACAAGAAGAGCGGCACGCTCCTGCTGTCGGGCGAGGCGCTCCAGGCGGGCGACAAGGTCACGGTCGTGACCGGCGAGGGCGACACGGCGAATAAGGAGACGCGCGCGGTCGAGGTCGGCCTGCGCAACGAATCCACCGTCGAGATACTCTCGGGCCTGAAGGAAGGCGACAAGGTGGAGGTCCCGAAGATCGACGCCTCCGACCGCCGCAAGATCAACGTCAACGGCCCGAATTGACGTCTCTCGCCGGGACAACGTCAGGCGCGCGGGTGAGCCGCCCGGTAGGCGGCGCGCAGGCGGTCGTCCGCGACGTGTGTGTAGACCTGGGTGGTGGTGACGCGGGCGTGGCCGAGCATCTCCTGGATCGCGCGCACGTCCGCGCCGCCCGACAGTAGGTGCGTCGCGAACGAGTGGCGCAGCCAGTGCGGCGAGGGCAGGACCCGCAGGCCCGCGCGAGCCGCGTGACACTTGACCGCGCGCCAGACCAGCCCGCGGCCGATCGGCCCTCCGGCTCGGCCCGGCGCGGGGAACAGGAAGGCCCGGGCGTCGCGCCGTTGCCGGGCGGGGACGTGCGCCGCGAGCGCCTCAAGCGCGGGTCTTCCGACGGGGACCAGTCGCTCCTTGCCCCCCTTGCCGCGCACGCGGATCAGGCCGCCCTTTTCGTCCACGTCGCCGACGCGCAGACCCGCCACCTCGGAGACGCGCAGGCCGGAGGCGTACATCAGTTCCAAGAAGGCGGCGTCGCGCCTCCCCCGCGGGGTGGAGCGGTCGGGCGAGGCGAGGAGGGCCGCGACCTCCCGCGCCGAGAGCACGTGCGGGAGCCGCTGCGGGCGGCGCGTGACGCCCTCGACCGCGTCGACCGGGTTCGAGGTCAGCGCGCCCTCCCCCACCATCCAGCGGCAGAACGAGGAGAGCGCGGCCCGCTTGCGCGCCACGGACGCCGCCGCAAGCCCCTCGGCGCGCAGCAACGTCAGGTACGCCTCGATGCCGTCCGGGGTCAGGTCGTGGCGCTGCGCCCGCCACTGCTCCAGGTCGCGCCGGTAGGCCGCCGCCGTGTTCTCGGACAGCCCCCGCTCCGCCCGCAGGTGGTCCAGGAA
>DATLHN010000721.1:0-3716 GCA_035539875.1 Armatimonadaceae bacterium | reverse complement strand
GTTTTGCAATATCGGCGCGGGTCCCCGGTCCGCGTCCTTGCGGTGTGAAATAGTAGACAGGCGCGGGTGTGATAGGCCGTCAAAAGTCGAGCGCGAGGGAGAGCGGCGCGGCGGCGGGCTCGGCCACGGACACCGGGTTCTCGTCCGGCGCGGGCGCGTCCGCGGGGTCGGCGAACGGAAGCGAAAGCTGGCGGCCGGGGAGCGCCGCGGCGCGGCGGCGCGCGACGGGCACGGGCCGCGCGCACCGGGCCTCGGCGGCCGTGACCGGCCGGTAGCCCTTTTCCAGCTTCTCGGCGACCAGGCGGTCCGTCGCGGCGCGCGCCGCCTCGGCGTCCGCGAACGTTTTCGTCCGCTCCTGCCCCGCGGTCCCGATGCGGCCGAAGCGTACCCGCTGCTCCGCCCCGTGCACCGAGACGGCCCAGAACTTGTGCGAGCCGTCGCCGCTGAAGTGGAACCGCCGCTCCTCCTCGCCGTCCTCCCTGTGCCGGTCCTGCGTTGCCATGGGCGAAGTTTCGACGCCGCGGGCTCGCAAACCTTCGTTCACGGACCTTCCCCCGCGGGCTGCGGTTTCCCGCCATTTTTACCAGCAGGAGTAAATACCTGTTTTCCTTTTCGCCAGGGAACGGGATGCCGGTAATCCTACCGGAATGGCGACGCCCGCTCGCCTGAGGCGAAATTGCACCTCGTACAATGGACTAGTTTCGCGGTGTTCGGACGACCAATATGCAAATATTGTGATGTACCGATCTCGATACGCCGTGCCCCTTTTGCCGCTCCTTCCGGCGTTTCGAAGAAGAAAAGAAAGGTGTTTCCCTCGTGTCCCATACCTCACCGACGAAGGGGCAGCTGCCGCGGCGGCGCGTGCTGGTCCTGCCCCTTCTGGCGGCGCTCTGCGCCGCCCTCGTCCCTACGCTCTCCCTCCCCAGCGCCGCGCTCGCGCAGAAGGGGCAGAGCGCCAAGACCGGAACCGTCACCGGCTCGGTCGTAGACGCCACGGACCGCGCGCCGCTCGCGGGCGTCACCGTCTCCGGCGGCGGCAAGACCGCGCGCACCGACGGCGCGGGCCGCTACACCCTCAACTCCGTGCGCGCCGGCGGCGTAACCGTCACGGCCAGCTTCGCCCCCGACTACCAGAGCGCGTCCGCGAGCGTCACCGTCGAGCGCGGCAAGACGGCGACCGCCGACTTCTCCCTCGCCCGCACCTGGGGCGGCGTCTCCGGCCGGGTCGTGGACGCCGCGACCGGCGCGGGGCTTTCCGGCGCGACCGTGCGCCTGAGCGACGGCGGCAGCTCGCCCCTCAGCGCGACCGCCGACGGCTCCGGCGCGTTCTCGTTCCCCAAGGCCCCCGCCGGGTCGAAGACCCTCACCGCGTCGGCGGCCGGTTACGTGGACGGCTCGCAGAGCGTCACCGTCGCCGCCGGGACCACCGTCACCGACGTGCGCGTCGCGCTCCAGAAGGCCGACACCGGCGGCGGCGGTGGCGACGGCGGCAGCGGCGGCGACCCGGATGACGGCGGCACGCCCGACGCCTCCGCCACGATCCTGTGGAACGGGACGCGCAGCTACCTCTACGGCGTCAACTACGCCTGGTGGAACTACGGCACCGACTTCGGCACCGGCGCGTGGAACAAGTTCACGGACTGGAATTCCATCTCCGGGCACTTCGCCGGTCTCCGGTCGCAGGGCGCGCGCGTCGTGCGCTGGTGGGTGTTCGCGGACGGACGCTACGCCCCCGACTTCAACGCCGACGGCACCGTGGCGGGCCTGGACGGGGCGTTCCTGGCCGACGTCGACCGCGCGCTGAACATCGCGGCGGCGAACGACCTGTACCTGATGCCGACCCTGATCGACTCGTCGATGTGGAGCGGCGCGAGCTGGAGCGGGGCGGTCCAGATGGGCGGGCACGCCGACCTCCTGACCAACGCCGCCACGCAGCAGAGCTACCTCGACCGCGCGCTGCGCCCCCTTCTGGAGTACGTCGCCGCGCACCCGAACGGCAAGCGCATCCTGGCCTACGACATCGTCAACGAGCCGGAGTCGAACCTCGCCTACTTCTGGGGCGGCGCGAACCTCCCGGCGGAGTCCGCGAAGACGTTCGTGCGCCGCTGCGCGGAGTACATCCACGCCTACGGCGGCGGCGCGTACGCCACGGTCGGCTCGGCGATGCCGAACTACGTCGGCACGTGGAAGGGCCTCGGCCTCGACTTCTACCAGTTCCACTACTACCCGTGGATGGACACCTGGGTAGCCGGTCAGGCCCCGGGCAGCGGCCTGCCGGAGTACGCGTCGCTCGGCCTCGACAAGCCCTGCATCGTCGGCGAGTTCCCGACCAACACGGGCTCATACGGTCTGAACGACACGGCGGTCCACAGCGGCCGGTGGTACCTGGACCAGATCAAGGCGCGCGGCTACGCGGGCGCGCTCGGCTGGAGCACGTTCGTCAGCGACAGCGCGAGCAACTGGCCGTCGTTCCAGCCGCTCTTCACCGCCTGGGGCCAGGAGAACGCCTCCCTCCTCGGCCCCCGCTAACGCGGACCTTAGAAACGAACGCCCCCCTCCCGGTCGGGAGGGGGGCGTTTGCTTTTGCGCCGGGCGCGTGCTATCCCGCCGTTTCCGGGGGCTTCGGCAGCATCTGCTCCAGAATCCGCCGCTCCTCCAGCGGCAGCATACGTCGTAATTGACGTACGTTATTATCGACGTATTTCCACAAGCTCGGGCGACGGCGCTATTTGTGCGAGACGACGGCCTGGTTGATGCCCATCGGGAGCGCGTGCAGTTCGCTGCGGGAGAAGCCGGCGCGGGCGAACATGCCCTCCAGTTCCCCAAAGGTGTAGGCGTCGCCCGCGGGCGTGGTGGCGAGCATGATGAGGCCGAAGGCGACCGCGCCGGGCGGGGACGTGCGCGATTCGTCGGGGACGAACTCGAGGGTGACGGCACGGCCGCCGTCGGCGAGGGCGGCGTGGACCTTGCGCAGCAGCGCTTCGTTGGTCGGCGGGTCGAAGTGGTGCAGGAAGTTGGTGAGCAGCACCAGGTCGTAGCCGGTGCCGAAGTCGACGTCGAAGGCGCTGCCGGGCAGCAGTTCATACCGGTCGTCGGCGACGCCCGCCGCGCGGGCGTTGCCGCGGGCGACTTCCAGGACGGCGGGCCAGTCCTGCGCGACGATCCGGACGTCGGGATGCTTTTGCGCGAACGCGAGGCCGAACAGGCCGTGCCCGGCGGCGATGTCGAGGACGCGGACCGGACGGTCCGCGGGGACGTCGACCACGTCGGCCAACTGGCCCGCCGGGAAGCGCATCAGCGGGGCCATGGCGTTGGCGAAGCGCACCCACATGGGGTTCTCGGGCGCGACCGAGCCGCCCTCGGCCTGCGCCGTACCCCCCTTGCGCACCGCGGCGGTTAGCTCTTCGAACGCGCCGGTCAGGTGGGGCGAGGCCAGGAACTCGACCGCGCCGCCCATGTAAGCCGGGGAGCGCCGGTCGAGGAAGGCGGCGACGTCCGGGGCCAGGCGGTACGCGCTGCCGCCGCCCGCGCCGTCCTTGGTCAGGTACCCGCCGACCATGAGGAAGTCGCAGAGGATGCGGACGCCGCGCTCGGCCGCGCCGACGCGGCGGGCGACGGCAGCGGCGGTCGCGCCCGCGCCGCCGCTTTCCCCCTCGGCGGCGATCGCGGTGAACAGATCCAGCTCGATGGCGGTCTTAAGGGCCGCCGTGCGCTGG
>DATLHN010000720.1:0-10159 GCA_035539875.1 Armatimonadaceae bacterium | reverse complement strand
CTGCCACTCCGGGGCGAGCGCCACCGGCGTCTGGAGCGTCTCCTCGGTGCAGGCGTCCAGGTACGCCAGCGTTTCGGCGCGCACGGACTCCAGGCACGCCAGCAGCGCGCCGATGTCGTCGCCCGCGATCGCGTTCCAGGCCGCCTCCCAGTCCTTCTCCTGCCCGTGCCTCGCCATGTGGAGCGTCAGCTGCTCCATCGCGCCGATCTCCTGGAGAAGCTGGCGGAACGAGCGCATCTTCAGGTCCGGCCGCGGCGACCAGTCCAGCTCGTCCGGCGCGAGCCCCCGCACCGTCTTCACCAGCTCCGCGCGGATCTCGTCCAGATCGGAGCGCAGCCGCTCCGCGTGCGGCCGTCCCGCCGCGTTTCCCACCGCCATGTTCTCTCTCCTCCCAGCAAACTTAAGATTGTGACCTCTTCGCCATCGCGGGACGCCATTCCTGCAAACCTCTGCCGACTGCGTCAGGAAAATGGGGCGCGTCGGGGACGTTGTTCACGACGCCCCCGGCGGCGCAAGATCGCGAAGCCGATTCAGCCACCCGGCGAAGAACGGGCACTCTTGTTCCATCCGGGCGAGCGTAACGCGTTCTGCGGCCCGCGGCCCGTGAAGCGCCTTTCGATAACCCGGAGTTTTCAGGTGGCGAGCCAGCTGCGCCGCGGGCTTCGTGGTCGGGCCGTCGTCGATATGCTCCGGCGACTCGGCCGCGTCGCGCACGCCCCGAAGATCGGCCACGGCATCCGCCCAACCGGCCTCGGTGCCCGCCAGCGCCTCCACGTCGCTGAAGAGCAGCGCCTCGAACTCGTAAGGCTGCAGGTACGGCAGGAAGTGATCTGCGCGACAGCCCGCCACCGCCACGACGTCCGCGTGGAAAGCGGTGTTGAGCGTCCGCAGACGATCTGGGAGTGGTCTTCCCTCGGCTTCCGCATATCCGGGAAAGCCGCTGTCGAGCTTGTAAAGGTCGAAGAGAGTCGTGACGACCGGCTGACTGGAAAGGCGCAGCGTGTTCCGCAGATGGCGCTGGACGCGGGGGTAGGTAAGCGCGCCGCCCTTGTGGCCGGGAGACGTTGCGATAAGCTGCGCCACGAGTGCGATTCCGAGAGGGTAGAACGCGGGGGCGACCAAGTTGCTGATGAACGTCTCTTCGGTCTGCCCTTCGCAGACGACGAACACCGTCCTCAAGCCGCCGCCCGCAGTCCGCCGTGCGTCGTCGGCCTGCCCCCGAGGATGTTTCGCTGCCACAACTCGCCCAGGGTGTAATCCTCCAGCCAGTCGGCGAGTTCCTGCGCGTCCGGCCGCCGGAAAGTGGAAGCGCCGTCCTCGGGCGACCGGTCTACGACGATCACGTCTTCGGGCGCGAAGTGGTTCAGAAGCTCGACCGACTGCGTGGAGACGATCACCTGCTTCGTCGCCGCGACCTGCTGCAGCATTTCGGCCAGCAGGTTGATCGCGTACGGGTGCAGCCCGAGTTCCGGCTCGTCGATGAGAACGGTGTCGGGCAGCAGATCGGCGGGCTGCAGCAGCAGTGTGGTCAGGCAGAGGAAGCGCAGGGTGCCGTCCGAGAGCAGGTGCGCCCGCAGCGGCGTGTCGGGCTGGCCGCGCTCGGTCCACTCCAACTCGACCGTTCGCGGCAGCGGTTCCCGGACGACGAAGTCACCGAAGAACGGAGCCGCCAGGCGAATAGTGTCCACGATACGCCCGTACGCCGCTCGACTCTCAACGTCATCGCCGGTCTTAAGCCTCGCGAGGTAGGCGGCAAGGTTACCCGCATCCGCTTTCAACACCAGGTTGTCGTTGCTGGCGTGAAGTCGCTTGACCGCCGCCGCGTCGCCCGTGTCGTGGAAATGGTACACCCGCCAGCTTTGAAGGGCTTCGAGTACGGATCGGGGAACGCCCGAAGCCGCTAAACGTCCCGACAGCCTCGTCTCCTCGTGCGCTGTCCCCATAAGTACCTGGATCGTTCCTGCGTCCCCTGTCGCTTCCTCTTGCGTGAAGATCAGGCGATTGTCCGCGGAAGGCATCAGCGCGATCCGGTAACTGTGGTGTCCAAAGGAAAACGCGGCTTCGATCTCAGCGGTTTGCTTACGGCCGCCGCGCAGGAGTGCGTCGGGACCGCCCTGTAGCTGGACGTACTCCTGAAGGGAACCGTTCGCGAGCGCGGCGAGGAGGCGAAACAGGCTGATGAGGTTGCTCTTGCCCGCGCCGTTCGCCCCGATCAAGACGTTCAGGTTCCGCAACTCGAAGCCGTCCAGTTCCCTTATGGACTTGTAGCCGCGCACGGTCAGGGATTTCAACTGCATCGAAGTTTCGCACCTCAGGGGCGGCGTTCGCGCCCCGCGTACAGATGCCTACAGTGTACATCGGGAATCAAGTTAGGCGAGGGGACGCGCAAAACAGGGCGAACAGGTGGATAATAGTCGTCAAGCGGGCGGGCGCGCGTGCGAGTGCGCCGCATACGGAGGAGGACGCGATGAAGGGTATCTCGACGGCGTGGGGACGGCGGCGGCAGCGGGCCGCGGCGGGCGCGGCGGCCGTGGCGGTGATCGGGTCGTGCGCCGCGGTAGCGGCGATGCTGCTCATTGCGGATCAGCCCGCGGCGGCCCGGCAGCAGCAGCAGCCGACGCGCCGGGGCACGCGCCCGGCGGCGTCAGCGGCAGCGGTGCCGGTGTTCAAGGGGCGGGGGACGCCGCAGCCGGGCGGGGTGACTACCCGGGGTTACGAGGTGGCGAGCGGCGCGAAGCCGCGGCCGATGAGCGCGGCGGACCGGGCGGCGATCGTCTCGGAGATGGAGCGGGCCGGGCTCGGGAAGGTGGACCTGGACCCCGCGAACCTGTACGTCCGCGTGACGCCTTCCAAACCGAGCGTCGCGAATAAGGGCGCGCTCATCTTCGCGGGCGGCGTGGTAAACACCCGCGAGGACTACGCCTGGTGGGGGCTGTCGCCGGACCCGACGTACGTGACGGTGCAGTTGTACGCGCCCGCGGGCGGGAAGTATCTCCTGGACTTCTCGGTCTGGACCGCCGAGGAGAATGCCACCAGCAGCACGCGGAACAACGCGTTCGTGATCGAAGCGGTCGGCGGGAACGAACCCGCGCGGGTCAAGGGCGGCAGCCAGCACCTCACCTGCACGCTCGACGCGGCGAACGCGGGCTGGTACTCGTTCAAGGTACGCACCGGCGGCGCGTTCGCGTGGAACTTCTACGGCTGCGAGGTCACGACGCTGTAGGCGGTCCCCCTCCCCCGGCGTCGCCGGGGGAGGGGGCTTTCGCGCGCGGCGCTACTCTTTCAGGCTGTTGATGTAGGCGTTCTTCACCGCGTCGCGCAGGGAGAAGTTCTCCGTGCCGAGCGGCGAGTTGACGTACACCGCGACCTCGATGTTCTGCGGGAAGAAGTAGAGGACGCTCTGCTCCGTTCCCGAGCCGCCGCCCCACTTCCCGTTTTTGTTGTAGGCCGGTCCCGCCGGGGTGTCTACCTTCTGGTCGATGCCGAGTTTGGCGTCGAGGAGGAACTGCGCCCGGTCGGGGGAAAGCACCGTGCCGCGGCGGCGCACGTGGTGGGCGACGTCGAGAAGCTCCTTGAGCGACAGCCGCCAGCCCACCGCCGCCGAGACCGTGGACAGGTCGCCCGAGTCCCAGCCCTTGTCGTTGCCGTGCGGGTACTTGTAAGCCAGGGCGCGCTTGCCGCCGGAGGACGGTATGAACCCGGCGTTGCGGACGCCCGCCGGGGTGAACAGCTCGTCCTGCAGGAACTTGCGGTAGTGGAGGATCGTGACGGCGTCCCACGCGCTGTCGTTGACGTCCGTGTTGCCTTCCATGAACACCGCGTCCCGCTCGATGTCGCCGTTGACGACCGGGATGAGGATGCGGCAGAGGCCGAAGTTCATGTTCTCGTAGCCGGTCGGGGTGCCGACGCCGGAGACGCCCGCCGCGACCTTGCGCTTCATGAAGTCGTAGTCGGTGCGGTACTTGTCCGAACCCTCGCCGGAGTCGAAGCCGCTCTGGTGGGTCAGCAGGTGGCGGAACGTGATGTCGTCCACGTTGCTGCCCTGACTCCACGCCGCCGGGAGGTACGGCCCGATCTTCGCGTCGAGCGAGACCCCGGCGTCGTCGAGCGCCTTGAGCATTCCGACCGCGGTCAGGAACTTGCTGACGCTGGCGACGTGCATCCGGGTGTCCGCGTCCCAGCCGCCGTCGCGGTCCGCGGGCGTCTGCGCCCACTCCCACGCCCCGGCGTAGATGGGCGCGCCGTTGCGGCGGATCTGGTAGGCGTAGCCGGTGACGTTGTCCTTGAAGATCGCGTGGAGCGCGGTGCCGAAGGCGTCGATGTCCGGCCGCGGCGTCTTCTCGAACCTCTTCAGCACCAGCGGCCTCTTCGTGTAGAGGATCTCGCGCGCCGGGTCCGTCTCCTCGATCTCGATGCCGCGGACGTGCGCGGGCCGCCGGTCGTGCGCCCGGACCCGCGCCATCGTCAGCCCGGCCGGGAGCGCGCGAATCCGGGGCTTCTGCGCCGCGGCCCCGACGGCGGGCCGCGCGCGCTGCCGCTGCTGCTGCGCCCCCGCGGTTCCGGGTATCCAGGCCGCCGCGAAAGCGGCGGCGGCCAGCGCCGCGGCGGCGAGCGGCGTCAGAAGCCCGGCGCGGGGCGCGGGCGGTCGTTTCGGCTGGTGCATCGGCTACTGTCTCCTGTGACTCCCGCCCGTGCGCGCGCAGCGACGGCGAGCGGGCGGTTTCCGTCTGCTTGCTACGCTGGTGTTCGCCGTGCCGCGCGAATCTCCTCCCGGGCGTCCTACCGGTTGCTCCGGTTGCTCCGGCACGGGAACCCCGGGCGGCTCAGGTTGTACCGATGGCATGCTCGCCGAAAAACAAGATGACGCATCCCCGAACTCCGTCCCGCCGTTCTCCGTGCTGGACCTGTGCCCGGTCCCCGAGGGCGGGACGGCGACGGACGCGCTGCGCCACTCGCTCGAACTCGCCCGGCTCGCCGAGCGGCGGGGCTATACCCGCTTCTGGCTGGCCGAGCACCACAACATGGTAGGGATCGCCAGCGCGGCGACCGCCGTCGTCATCGGGCACATCGCCGGGGGCACCGAGACGATCCGCGTCGGCTCCGGCGGCGTCATGCTCCCGAACCACGCCCCGCGCGTGATCGCCGTGCAGTTCGGCACGCTGGCGTCGCTCTACCCCGGGCGCATCGACCTGGGACTGGGTCGCGCGCCGGGGACCGACATGGTGACGGTCCACGCGCTGCGCCGCGACCCGGGCGCGGGCGACGCCTTCCCCGAGGACGTGCAGGAGCTTCAGAGCTACTTCCGCGCGGCGGTGCCGGGGCAGCGGGTGCGCGCGGTGCCGGGCGCGGGGCTGGACGTCCCGATCTGGCTGCTCGGGTCGAGCACGTTCAGCGCGCAACTGGCCGCCGCGCTCGGGCTGCCGTTCGCGTTCGCATCCCACTTCGCGCCGGACCTGCTGCTTCCCGCGCTCAAGATTTACCGCGAGCGGTTCCAGCCGTCCGAGGCGCTGACGAAGTCCTACGCGATGGCGGCGGTGAACGCGTTCGCGGCGGAGACGGACCGGGAGGCGCGGCGGCTTTCGACGTCGGTCAAGCAGCAGTTCCTGCGCCTGCGACGGGGCGACCCGGGCAAACTCCCGCCGCCGGTGGACGACATGGACGCGGTCTACACGTCGGAGATGGAGAAGGCCGGGGTGGAGCACGCGCTTTCCTGCGCGGTGATCGGCTCGCCGGAGACGGTGCGGGACGGACTCGCCGCGTTCCTCGCGCGGACGGGCGTGGACGAGCTTATGGTGACCGGCGCGATGTACGACCACGCCGCGCGCCTGCGCTCGTTCGAGATCGTCGCCGACGCCCGCGAGGCGCTGGTCCGCGCCGCCGTCGCGGTGTAGCCCCGCCTGATCGCCGCCTTACAGCAGGAGCCGGGGCCGCTCGCGGCGGTAGGCGGCGAGCATCTCCGCGGCCGCGCGGGCGTAGGATTCCTCGCGACGCGCGACGCAGGCCGCGTGGTCGCGGCAGGCCCGCGGCTGCGTGCAGGAACCGGCGACGCCCGCCATGCGCGCCTCGTTCGCCCGGGGTATCAGCACGTCCAGCCGGTAGCGAACGAGTCGGTGCGCCCGCGCCCGGGCCTCCCGGGCCTCGCCGTCCGCGCCACGCGCCGCGGTCCATTCGGCGCGTGCCTCGGCCGCGCTCTGGTCGAGCTGGCAGGCCAGGACGGGCGCGTCCAATGTGGGTGCGGCGGGCGCGAGACACCGCGCGGCGAGCGCGTCGAGTCGGGTCAGCCACCCCCGTATCTCGTCCGCCTCCGCCTGGCCGGGGCTGCCGCGCCGGGCGAGTTCCCCGATCCGGTCCCGCGCCGCATCGCCGAAGAGAAGCAGGTGGCGGCCCGGGGTTTCGTGCGGGGCTCCGGGCTGCGGCGTCACGATCAGGGGGCGGTTGACGCTGAGCCCCCGGTCGCACAGGGCCAGGGCCGTTGCCGAATCCCCGCGCTGCAGCGCGGCGGTCGCCCGGCTGAACTCCGTCTCGGCGGCGTCCGGGTGTACGAGGCGACCGAATCGTCCCGCCGTCTGCCCTTGCGCGGCGGGGATGGGGTGCGGCCGGAGAGCCACCACCAGCGCCGCCGCTACCATTAGGGGAGCCAGGACCGGCGTCAGGCCGCGGACCAGCCCCGGGCGGTGTCGCCGCCGGGCGGCCGTTCGCGCCGCTTGTTTCGCGGACATGGAATCAATCTCCTGATCCTCCTCGTGGCTCGTACTGGCCCACGGTTTACCATCGTACCGACCGTCTTACCGGTCATTTTAACAGGTAAACGGCCGGATTTGTAAACTACTTTACTATGGGGTTGGTCATACGGACGCGGTGACGCGGGGCGCGACTTCGCCGACGAGCAGGCGGCCACAGGAGAGCAGGCCCGCGCGCTCCAGGGTGCGCCGCGACGCCTCGTTCTCGGGGCTGCAGCGCGCCGACGGCAGGCGGCCCGCCTCGTAGCAGACGCGCTTCAGCTCCTGGATGAGGTAGCTGCCGTAGCCTTGCCGCCGCGCGTGCTCCGCGACCTCCATGTAGAGGTCGCCGTAGGGCGGGTTGTAGTGGCAGAGGAACCCGCCGGTCGCGACGACCCGGCCGCCGCCGTCCTCGATCACCCAGTCGCCGATCGGCTCGTCGCGGTGGGGAAAGATCGAGGCGGCGTCCCCGGGCGCGGCCCGCCGGAACGTCGCCCCGGGCGGGCAGGGCAGGTCGGTCGCGAGGGCGTCGTGGAAGAGAATCTTCTCCGTGACGACGTTCGTCCCGCAGTCGTAGAGCATGGCCAGCATGCGCGGGATGTTCGTCTGCGCCTCGATCCCGGTCGCGCCGCTGGCATCGAGCAGTTCGCGGAAGAGCGGCAGTGCGAGGGGGCGCGCGTGCGGAAGCGCGTAGAACTCGTGGACCCGTCCCGGCGAGTAGCGGTTCCAGACCGCCCCGTACGCGGCAATCCGCCCGTCCGCACGGAGCAGGTAGGGGTCCGCCAGCCCGCGCGCCAGAGCGGAGTCGCCGACGATCTGGCAGTTCGCCTCCTGCCGGTACAGCCCGCGCAGGGCTTCGACGTCGCCGTAGGCAACGCGCTCGACGGTGATGTTCATGGGGAGGCTCCGGGCAGTCGGGTGGTGTGCGTGGGTGGTGCGTGTGCCGGTGGTTAAAACCGTGCCGGTGGTTAAAACCGTGCCGGTGGTTAAAACCGTGCCGGTGGTTAAAACCGTGCCGGTGGTTAAAACCACCGGCTTCTGCCGTTCATGCCCGCCTCCGCGGGCTGAGGGGTACGGGACGTTCTCCGGCGAACGTGGTTGGAAACCGGGTTAGTAGCCCGCGGAGGCGGGCTTGAACGGCAGAAGCCGGGACTTCAGTCCGCGGCGTGAGGCGGACGATACCACCGCTCTACCGCTTGCCGCTTACCTGGCCCCAGAGGTCGTGCGCGGCGGCGTGGGGGAGGACCCGCTTCGCGCCCTCCACGACCGCGTCGAGCGGCTGGCGCACGACCCGCACCGGAAGTCCCGTCGCCTGCTTCACGCGGGCCACGAAACCCGGGATGAGCGCCCCCCCGCCGGAGAGCAGGATGCTCGCGCCGGACTCCCGGAGCTCACGCCGCAGGCCGGGCGTCGCCACCAGCAGCGAGCGCACGGTGCCGACGATGCGGATCGCGACCGGCTCCAGCGCCTGCTCGATCAGGCCCGCCGGCACCCACGTCTGCGCGTCCGGCGACGCGGCGGCGGCTCCGTCGGCGGCGACCGCCCCGGGCGTGACGCGCACCGAGCGCAGCAGGAGCGGCAGGCCGAAGTCGTCGAGAGAAGGCGGCTGGACGCCGACCTCGGCGACCACGCGCGCCGCCTCCGCGTCGGAGATCTCCACGCCGCTCGCCGCCAGGACGGCGTCGCGGGCGGCGGCGCGCAGGTCGGCGCACGCGATGCGGCTGGCGAACGCCGTGCCGAGCGCGCCGCGCCGGATGACCGCGCAGTCGGTGACGCCCTCCCCGATGTCCATGAGGAGCGTCGCCACGGGGGAGGCGTAGTCGATGCCGTCGCCGAGCGCGGCGGCCACCGGCTCGGGCATCAGGACGACCGCCGCGGCCCCGGCCCGGTAGCACGCCTCGACCACGGCCTCGCGCTCCTCCGCGCTGGCGTCGGTCGGGGCGCAGGCGAGCACGCGCGGGTGTGCGGCGACCCCGAGGTGCCCGAGCCGCCGCAGCGCCGGGCGCATCGCCTCCGCGGCGGCGTCCACGTTCACCACCACGCCGTGCTCCAGCGCCGGGACCGCCGGGGCGCGCGACGACGGCTCGGCGAAGCGGTAGCCGCCGCGCGCGAGCGCGACGCGCGTGGTCGCGGTGCCGAGGTCGATGGCGCAGTCCGGCTGCCAGAGCCGGGTAAAGGATTTGAAAAGCATGGCTTTCGAACGGGCGAACGGCGTCGTTCCCGGGGGTGAATCGCCCCGGCCGCCCTCCTATTATAACGTGACGTCGAAACGCCCGTCGCGGTTTCCCGTTTTGCTCGGTCGGTCGCTCAGTCGATCGGCTTGAGGTTCGAAAGTATCTGCGCGCGGCGGTCCTCCAGGAACGGCGGCAGGACGACCTTCTCGCCCAGGGTCGCCAGGTCCTCGTCCACGCCGAAGCCGGGGCCGTCGGTCGCGATCTCGAACAGCACGCCGTTCGGCTCGCGGAAGTACAGGCTGCGGAAGTAGTAGCGGTCGATCTCGCCGCTGTTCGGGACCCCGAAGCGGTCGAGCTGCGCCTTCCAGGCGTGGTACTGCGCCTCGTCCGGCGTCCGGAACGCGACGTGGTGGACCCCGCCCGCGCCCGGCTGCGCCACCGGCAGGTCCGGCCGAACGGCGACGTGCAGCTCGGCGTGCGGACCCGACCCGGCCATCTCGTAGACGTGGACCGTCGCCTCGGAGGCGGCGCGCTCTTCGCCGTCGTCGCCGCCGCGCGCGACGCGGTCCGTGTAGGTGCGGACGGCGCGCAGGTTCATCACCTGCTGGAGCACCAGGTCGGTCGGCTCCAGGTCCGGGACGGTCATCGTGATCGGGCCGAGTCCCCGGATCTGCCGCTCGGGCGGCACCGGGCTGCCCTCCCAGGGCACCGGCGGGTCGCCCTGCCCGTCGTCCACGACCAGCGACAGCCGCTGCCCCTCGTTGTCCTCGAAGTCCAGGCTCGCCCGCCCGTCGCGCTCGAAGACCTCGCCGACGCCGGGGACGTTCCTTTCGCGGAGCCGCGCGGCCCAGTAGTCCAGCGTCTCGGCGTCGCGGACGCGCAGGGCGGTGCGCGTGACCGTGCGGCTGCCCCGGCGCTCGCGGGGGACGTCCCAGTCGAAGAAGGTGACGTCGGTGCCCGGGGTCGCGACCTTGTCGGCGTAGAAGAGGTGGTACGCGGAGACGTCGTCCTGGTTGACGCTGCGCTTGACCAGGCGCAGTCCGAGGTCCTCGGTGTAGAAGCGCTTGTTCTCGCGGATGTTCGCGGAGACGGCGGTCAGGTGGTGTATCCCGGTCAGTTGCAGTAGTGCCATGCGATCGGCTCCTCGGCGGTAGCGGACGTGACGTAGTCTTCGTCGTGGTGGCTGCGGTTCCGGGATTATATACCCGCTTTCTGGCCGCCGTTGGATGCGCGGAGGCCCGGGCACCCACCCCCGCCCTCGTTCCT
>DATLHN010000719.1:0-5356 GCA_035539875.1 Armatimonadaceae bacterium | reverse complement strand
ACCGAGACGCCCGCGCCCCGCTTGCCGTGGTAGAGGCCCAGGCCGCGCAGGACCGGCTTTCCCTCCGCGATGCCGACGTGGAACGGTCCGTCGTGGCCCATCAGGAGCAGCTCCTCCTCGAAGTCCATGGCGTAGAGTTCGGTGTAGCTGCCGCCCGCGCCGAGCGTGTCCATCGCCTTCATGGCGACGCAGTTCTTCAGGTCGCCCTCGCCGCTGCACGGGACGCCGCGCGCGGTCAGGAGCGAGCAGCCAAGGATCATCCCCGCCGCGAGCCGCTCGTGGGCGCTGCCGCCGACGCCCCGGTGGTAGTACGCCAGCCCGTCCAGCGCGAAGTCACTCACCAGGGCGTCGAGCCCCGCGGCGACGCGGCAGGCCCACTCCATCTCCTCGGGCTTGGGCTTCTTCGCCAGGGGATCGCTCGGGCTGTCTTCGCTGATCTCGAAGATCCGTTCGGCCTCGGCGCGCTTCGCGGCGACCTGCTTCGCGGTGACGGCGTCGACGCGCGCCTGCAGGTCGTCCATCTCCAGCACCTCGACATGAGAGCCGAACTGTCCGGTGTGCTGGGTGAAGTCGCTGTACAGGTCGAGCATGCCGGGGTAGGTGTGGCCGAGGAACCCGATGCGCCCGCGCTCCAGGGTGCGCTTCGCGCGGGCGGCGTCGAGCCAGTCTCCGATCTCGCGCCAGGCGCGCAGGGCGGCCGGATGCTTGCCCGTCACCTCGTCGGCGAGCGCGCCGGGGGGCTGCTCCTCCAGGCCGAGCAGGCCGGTGACGGTGTGGAACGGGATGCCGCACCGCGCGAACGCGCAGGCGATCTCGGGGACGCAGCACGCCTGGCAGTTCGCCAACCACTCGGCGGTGCCGGTGCGGGCGTAGGCGAGTTGGGCCGTCGGCTGGAGGTTCAGGACGAGGACGGGGCGTCCGACCCTCTGGACGGCGGGGACGACCTGGCTGCTCGTGGCGTAGGTGGTGACGTAGCAGAGGACGAGGTCCACGTCCTCGCGGGCGAAGCGGTCGCCCGCGGCGCGCGCGGTCGTCTCGTCGTCCACCATGCCGACATCGATCACCGAGACGCCCGACGCCTTCAGGCGCTGTCCGACGACCGCGCCGTAGCCCGCGAGCCGCTCGCGCAGTCCGGGAAATTGCGGCCAGTAAGCGGCCAGCCCGATGCTGAATAGCCCGACCTTGCAGGGGGCGTTGCTACTGCTGCGTTTCGCGTCCATGAGATCGTGTCGTCCGCTCTCTTAATTCATAGCGCGGGGGGAAAGAACCTGCACGCTCCGGCGGGGATTATTTCACCCCTGTCGCGCGAGAGCGGCGGCGTCGAGCGGCCGGAGCGTGGTCGCGAGCGTTTCGTCGTTCCACTCCAGCGTCAGCGACGCGCCCGTTTCCTGCCACCCCACCTGGAGCGTGTTGGTGCCGCGCAGGCGAGCGAGGAAGGCGTCGAAGAACGGTTCCTCGAAGCCGAGGAAGGAGACGGACTGCGCCGCGCCGGGGTGCCCCAGCGGCGGGAGGTAGCGGAGCGCGGCCAGGCCGTAGAGCCGCGCCTCCGTCTCCCCCGGCTTGACCACGACGACGCGCGCCCCGGCGTTGACGGCGGCGATGCGCCCGAGCCGTTTGGTTTCGATCTGCCCGCAGTCGATCCAGAGGCGCACGCGGCCGGTCTCCGGGTCGGTGGCGACGAGGTCCGGCTTGTGGCGCTGGTGGCCCGCGCGCTGCTCGATGCGCAGCGGCAGGCCGCCGGTCCGGTCGCGATAGAGGACGTAGGCGAGTATCTTGAGCGCGATGTGCCGCGCGGACTCCCCGGCACGACTCTCCAGGACGATCTTCTCCCGGTCGTCTGCGCCCGGCCCGGTGATGGTGACGGTGTACTTCACGCGGCCCGCCCCGGGAGACGGGTGGACGCCCAAGGGCGGGCAGTTAACGACGCCGGGTGTGCGGGACTCACGTCCCTTGTATACCCGATGGCGCGCCTACGAAGGTATCGGGGGCAGGCCGTGGGCGTCGCGGAGGATAAGGGAGACGCCCTTGCCGCGGGCCTTGCGCTCGATGCGCCCGGTGACGGTGACGGCGGGGGCGAGGAGGATCGTCGCGGTGCAGGTCGCCTGGACGTTCGGGTCGGCGCAGACGAGCTGGAGGATGCCGGTCTCGTCCTCGACCGTGGTGAACAGGACGCGGCGGCCGCTGCGCGTGGGCGGGCGGTGCGGGCGGATGTTGAGGCCGGTGACCGTCACCTCCTCGCCGTCCGCGCGCTCCAGCGCCTCGGCCACGGTCAGCACGCCGCGCGCCCGCACCTCGCCCCGCCGCCAGGCCATCGGGTGCGCGTCGGCGCACACGCCCGTGACGCGCCACGACCAGAGGAACCGGTCCCAGGGGGAGAATTCGGGCACGTCCGCCCGGCTGGGGGTGGCGACGCCGCGCCAGTCCCCGAACGGCAGCGCGGGCTGGTGGCCGCCCGCGGAGGCGCATCCCCGGTAGGCCGCCGCCAGCGAGAGCGTCTCGTCGAGCGCGAGCAGCAGGGCGCGCCGACTGTCCGCCCCGTGCAGGGAGTCGAAGGCCCCGGCGAGGAGGAGGTCTTCCAGGCGGTCCCGGCGCAGCACGACCCGGACGCAGAAGTCCAGCAGGGAGAGGAACGGGCCGCCCTGCTGCTCGCGCGCGGCGACGATCGCGGCGCGCTCCGCCTCCCGGAGGCCGGACACCAGGCAGAGGCCGAGGCGCAGTTCCCGCTCGGTCGGCGCGTGGCAGCGGTCCAGGCTGGCGTTCGCGTCCACGGGGAGGACAGTCACGCCGCGACGGCGCGCCTCCGCGGCGAGCGAGTTGGGCGGGTAGAAACCCATCGGCTGGTGCGAGAGCAGCCCGGCGAAGTAGGCGGCGGGGTGGTGCGCGGAGAGGTACGCCGTGCGGTAGCCGGTCAGGGCGAACGCGGCGGCGTGCCCCTCGATGAAGCCGTAGCCCGCCCAGCCCGCCAGCTCGTTGAAGAGGCGGGTCGCGTTCACCGCGCCGAGGTCGGCGTGCTTTCCGCACGCCCGCGCCACGAAGTCGCGCCGGGCATCGTCCATCGTGCCGTCGCGGTCGTGACGCTTGAGCGCCTTGCGGAACTTCTCGGCCTCGGCGTGCGAGACGCCCAGCATGGCGGCGATGCACAGGTCGGCCTGCTCCTGGAAGACGACGCAGCCGTAGGTTTTCTTCAGGATCGGCTCCAGCGCGGGGTGCAGGAACTCGACCTTCGACCAGCCGTTGCGCGCGGCGACGAACCGCTGGACGACGTTGCCGCGCACCGGCCCGGGGCGGATCAGGGCGACGGCGGCGACCAGGTCCTCCATCCCCCGCGGCAGGAGCGAGACGGACAGCGCGAGCTGCGCCGCCGACTCGAACTGGAAGACGCCTATCCCCCGGCCGGAGCGCAGCAGGCGGTAGGTGCGCGCGTCGTTCCCGGGGATGTCGTCGTAGCGGAAGGCGGGATCGGCGCCGGTGCGAGCGATGTCGCGCTCGGCGTCGCCCACGGCCGAGAGGACGCGCAGCGCCAGCACGTCGAACTTGACCGCCCCGGCCGTCTCCGAGTCGTCCTTGTCCAGCGTCCAGACCGGGAGCACGCCCTTCGCGGAGGGCACGAGCGGGGCGACGGCGGTGAGCGGCGCGCGGGGCGAGATGACCACCCCGGAGGAGTGCGTCCCGAGGTGGCGCGGCAGTCCGGCGATGCGCCCGCAGAGGTCGAACAGACGGGCGAAGCGCGCGCCGAACTCCCCCTGCCTCTCCCGAAGCTCCGGCCACTCGGCGAGCGCGGCGGCCAGGTCCGCGCCGGAGAGCGACGGGTGCAGCCGCTCCGAGAGGGGGTCCAGCAGTTCGGGGGGCAGGCCGAGCGCCTTGCCGGCGTCGCGGACAGCGGAGCGGGCGTGGAAGGTGTAGAACGTGCAGGCCATGCCCACGCGGTCCGCGCCGTAGCGGGCCTGGAGGTGGCGGAAGACCTCGTCGCGGCGGTGGCTGGGGAAGTCGACGTCGACGTCGGGCGTCTTGCCCGGGGCGAGGAAGCGGGCGAACGGGAGGTTGCGGCGGATGACGTCCACGTCGGTCAGGTAGAGGCAGTAGGCGACGCATGAGTCCGCCGCGGAGCCGCGCCCGGTGCAGCGCATCCCGGCGTCGGCGCGCGCCCAGCGCACGGCGTCGTGGCAGAGCAGCAGGTAGTCGGCGAAGCCGAGCGCGCAGATCACGGACAGTTCGGACTCCAGCCGCGCCCGCACCCGCTCCGTCACCCGGCCGTAGCGCTCCGCCGCCCCCCGGTACGCCAGTTCCCGCAGCCGGGCGGGGCCACACTCGCCGTCCTCCCCGCGCGGCACCAGGTCCTCGCCCAGCGGGAACACCCCCGCCGCGCAGCGTTCGGCGACGCGGGCCGTGTTCGCCAGAGCGTCGGGGTGGGACGCCGCGAAGAGCGCGGCCATTTCGGCGGCGCTCTTGAGGTGGCGCTCGGCGTTGAGGGGGCGGCCCGGGTGGGGCGTGGCGAGCGTGACGCCCTCGCGGACGCAGCAGAGCAGGTCGTGGGCGGCGAAGCCGTCGCGGTCCGCGTGGCGCACGTCGTTGGCGGCGACGGCGCCGACCCCGAGGCGGGCGGCGAGGTCGGCGAGCGCGGCGCAGAGGCGGGCGCTGCCGGGCGTGAGGTCGTCCACCAGCTCGACGAAGAGGCTCCGCCGCCCGAAGGCGTCGCGGAGGGCGCGCGCCTCGGCCTCGGCGTCATCGGGGCGGCCCGCCCGCAGCAGCGCGGGGACGCGCCCGGAGCGACCTCCCGTGAGGCAAATTAGCCCGGGAGCGTGGCGGAAGAGCAGGTCGCGCGGCAGGCGGGGGTCGAGGCGCGACCCCGCGCCCCCGGCGTCCTCGCCAGAGCGGGCGAGGGAAAGGTGACGGCAGAGTTTCGCGTACCCGGCGCGCGTCTCCGCGAGCAGCACGAGCGCCGAGCCGTCGTCCAGGGTCACCTCCGCGCCGAGGACGGGGCGGACGTTGTACTGCTCGCACGCGGAGGCGAAGCGGACAGCGCCCGCCACCGAGTCGCGGTCGGTGAGGGCGAGTAAGGGCATCCCCCGCTCCGCGGCGCGGCGCGCGAGGTCGAAGACGCGCGAGGCCCCGTCGAGGAAGCTGTACTCGCTGCGGACGTGCAGGTGGGCGAACGGCGGCGGCGGGGGTGCCATCTCAGTCCGCCGACGCGCCGAGCCGCCAGCGCAGGCCGACTCGGTGCAGTTCGGAGAGGCCCCAGGGGTCGGTCTCCACCCGCCACACGTCGCGGTCGAGCACTTCGCCCGCCGTGGTCCCGCTCTGCCAGCGGCTTTCGCGCCAGCGGTCCTGCACGGCGCGGACGTCGTAGCGGCGCAGG
>DATLHN010000718.1:0-3352 GCA_035539875.1 Armatimonadaceae bacterium | reverse complement strand
AAGCCCGTCGTCATCGCGTCGGAGAACGGGCACGTCCACAAGAACGGCGGGACGCAGACCTGCGTCGAGAAGGCGTTCGCGATGATGACCGGCGGGGGCGCGGACGTGCTCGACGCGCTCATCGCGGGCGTCAACCTCGTGGAGTTGGACCCGAACGACACCAGCGTCGGCTACGGCGGCCTGCCCAACGCCGACGGCGTGGTGCAGCTCGACGCCTCGTGCATACACGGGCCGAAGCGGCGCGCGGGCGCGGTCGCCTGCCTGGAGGGGGTGCGCACGCCCTCGCTCGTGGCGCGGGCGGTGATGGAGCAGACCGACCACCACCTGCTGGTCGGCGACGACGCCCAAACCTTCGCGCGCAACATGGGGTTTACCGTCGAGCCGGACCTGAACACGGAGCGGTCGCGCGCGCTATGGCGCGAGTGGAAGCGGCGCACCGACCCGCTGCACTACCTCGACCCGAAGACCCGCGCCGAGGCGGGCCGACGGGTGGCGCGGGAGATGGTGGCGGAGGGGAAGATCGACCCGGCCCACTACTACGGCACGATCAACTGCGACGGCGTGAACGCGAAGGGCGAGGTCTGCGGGGTCACGACCACGAGCGGGCTCGCCTGGAAGATTCCCGGGCGCGTCGGCGACTCGCCCATCCTCGGCGCGGGCCTGTACGCGGACGGCGACGTCGGCGCGGCGGGCTCGACCGGGCGCGGCGAAGCGAACCTGTTCAGCCTGTGCTCGTTCCTGGTCGTGGAGGAGATGCGCCGGGGCCGCTCCCCGAAGGACGCGGGCCTGGAGGCGTGCCGCCGCATCCGTAAGAACACGGTCGAGAAGCGGCTGTTGAACAGCCGGGGCCTGCCCAACTTCAACGTCAACTTTTACGTGGTCAACGTGAGAGGCGAGTTCGCGGGCGTCGCGCTTTACCCCGGCCCGAAGTTCGCCGTCTGCACCGACGATGGCGCGCGCACCCTCCCCTGCGAGCCGCTCCTCGACGGCAAGCCGGGGGATTAGGCCGCTTTCTCCTATCCCTCCAGCATCACTGCGAGCGTGATGCAGAGCGCCACGACGGCGACGAGCAAGAACAGCACCGCCGCGACCTGGAGCAGGGGCCAGAGGCCGACACCCCTGCCCTCCGTCCGGCGCGCGGCGATGGCGCGGCGGCCCGCCTCGTGCATCAGCAGGCCACTCGCGGCGCAGAAGCCCATGCCAGCCCCCATCACCGCGAACGGGACGATGCTCCCCAGCCCCCCGTTCCGGACGCCGTCCGCGTGAAAGAGCGCCAGGAGCGAGGCGAAAAACCCGATGAGCGTCGAGGAGGCAAGCCGCCCCCACGCGCTGCCCCCGAACCGGTCGAAGATCTCCGCCATCAAGCCGCGCATACCCCGCCTCCTCGTCTCCAAATGCCTGTGGAAACTGTGGATAACCTGTGGATAACTCCTCCGCGATCTACAGGTTCTTGAGCAGAAAATCGGTCAACTGCTGGCGCATCTGGCGGTACAGAGTAGGGTCGGTGACGCCGTGGCGGGAGCGGGGGACGAGCGCCAGTTCGTAGGGCTTGCCCGCGTCCCGGAGGGCGCGCGCGAGGCGCAGCGTGTTCTCCAGGTGGACGTTGTCGTCCTCCGCGCCGTGGATCAGCAGCAGGCTGCCGGAAAGGTTCGCCGCCGCCTCGATCACGGCGCTGCGGCGGTAGCCCTCCGGATTGGCGTCCGGCGTGCCCAGGTACCGCTCGGTGTAGATCGTGTCGTAGAGCCGCCAATCCATCACGCCCGCGCCCGCGATGCCGACCTTGAAGACGTCGCCGTGGGTCAGCGCGTACGCCGCGAGAAACCCGCCGTAGCTCCACCCGTAGATGCCGATGCGCCCAGGGTCCACCCAGGCCTGCGCTCCGCGCAGCCACGCCACGCCGTCCTCGATGTCGCGCAGTTCGCCCGCTCCCAGGTCTTTATAAACCGTCCAGACGGCGCGCGCGCCCCGCCCACTGCTGGCGGACCGGTTGTCGAAGATCCAGACGGCGATACCCTGCTGCGCGAGGTAGTAGTACCAGGGCTCGACCGCGCCCCACGCGTTGCGGCAGGTGGCGGCCGGGAACAGCGACGAGTTCGGCCCGCCGTAGACCGGGCAGAACACGGGGTAGCGACGCCCCTCCTCCATCCGCTCCGGCCTGATGAGGATGGCGTTCAGCGGGAAGCCATCGCGCATCTTCACGGACACGATCTCCGGGCGGCTCAGGCGGTAGGGGGCCAGCCGCGAAAGCACGCGACCGTTTTCCGCGAGGGTCCGTACCGGCGCACCGTCGCGCGCGGCGTGCAGCCGAAGCTGCGGCGGCGTGTGCAGGTCGCTCCACGTGTCCGTGAAGTAGGCAAGTGACGGGTCGAAGGCGGCGGAATGCTCCCCTTCGGCGCGCGTCAGCCGGACCCTCTCCCCGGCCCCGTCCAGGCGGACGCGGAAGACGTGCTTGCTGAGCGGGTTCGCCGCCTCCGTCCCGCCGACGTAGACCCAGCCCCCCGTCTCGTCCACGCCGTAGAAGTCGCGCACCTCCCACTCGCCCTTCGTCACCGGCCCGAGCGGCGTTCCGTCCGCCTTATAACGATACAGATGGCGCATCCCGCTCCGCTCGCTCGCCCACAGGAACGAGCCGTCGGAAAGGAACCGGGGCTGGCCCAGCACGTCCACCCAGGCCGGCGTCTTCTCCTCGACCAGGCGCGTGACCTTGCCGGTCTCCGGGTCCGCGGCGATCAGGTGCAGGAACGTCTGCGCGCGGTTCTGGACCTGGAACAGGACGCGGCGGCTGTCCGGCGAGAAGGTGAAGCGCACCAGAAGTCGGTCCGCCTCCGGGTAGGCGGAAAGATCAACGAAGCGCGGGGGCGAGCCGCCCCCGGAGGATACCACCGCCAGACGCGCCACCGGGTTCGGGGTGCCCGCCCTGGGGTACAGCTGTACCTTGCTGCCCGGACGCCCGGTGCGGGCGTCGAGCAGAGCGACCGGACGGACCGGGGTTTCGTCCAACTGCAGGAAGGCGATGTTCTTGCCGTCCGGGCTCCAGGCGTAGCCGGTCGTGTTGCCGCGCCCGTACACCTCCTCCTCGTACACCCAGTCGAGGCGTCCGTTCAGGAGGCGCGCGCTGCCGTCCGTGGTAAGCCGGGCTGGCGGCAGCGCCTTTCCGTCTTCCGAGGCGCGCGCGGCGAAGAGGTCGTTCTCGCGCACGAACGCCGCCCGGTCGCCCGTCGGCGCGAGCGTGGCATCCAGTTCGGCCTCGCCGGGCGTGTCGGTCAGGCGCGCGGCGTGCCCCCGGGCGAAGTCGTAGAGCCAGAGGTCGTTGGCGTGGCGCAGCAGCGCCTTCGTCCCGGTCAGGTCGAGT
>DATLHN010000717.1:0-9483 GCA_035539875.1 Armatimonadaceae bacterium | reverse complement strand
CCCCCTGCCCCACCGCCCCCGCCGCGCAGGCGAGCGCGGCGTCGATGCGCTCGCGGCTCTGGGTCATGGTGGTCAGCAGCAGCCCGGTCGTCCCGTGGGCGGCGTGCATCCGCAGGATCGCGCGCAGGGCGTCGGGCGTGGCGTCCATCGTGTCCGCGCCGCCGCCCCCGTGGATGTGGACGTCCAGAAACCCCGGCAGGACCGTCAGGCCGGAGGCGTCCACGACCCGGTCGGCCACTGCCGGGGCGGAATCTGCAAAGACCTCGGCGACGCGCCCGCCGGAGCAGAGCAGGGAGCCGGAGGTGATTACGCCGCTTTCGGCGACGACGCGCCGCGCACCGCGCACCAGAAGCGTTTCCCCGTCGGCGGCGTTACGGCTACTGTCCACGGAGCGAATTCCTCGGCGCGGCGGCGGCGGCGGGCGCAGGCGCGGTCGCGGCACCGGGGTTCAGGAGCGGCCCTTCGGTCGGGGTGGGCACCGGCGTCGGCACGGGCGGCTGGTTCTCGAGGAGCAAACGCAGCTGTCCTTGCATCTCTTCGAGGAGCTGGTTCTGCTTCTCGACCTTCTCCTCCAGCGCGGTCAGTCGCTCCTGCTGCGTCTGCTGGGTCTCCTCCTGGCGCTTCTGCGCGTCCTGCTGCGCCTGCTGCTTCTGCTCCAGGTTCTGGACGTCCTGGCGGGACGCCTGCTGCTTCTGGTAAGGCGCGATGTGGAAGGCGTGCGTCCGCATGAGCCAGAAGCCGACGGCGGCGAGGAGCGCGACCGGCACCAGCGCGATCAGGACCATCGCCCCGAGCGACTTGCGCGGCTGACCGTCCTCGCTCGGCTCGTACGCGCGCACGAGGCCGATCGAGAGCAGGTACAGCCCCCCCATGGGGATGCCCATCATCAGCATCGTCAGCGGGTCGTTGGAGGGGGTGAGGACGGCGGCGGTGATGGCGACGAGGACGGTGGCGTGCCGCCAGTACTTCGTCATCAGCTCCGCCGTGATCAGCCCTATGCGCGCCAGGAAGAGCAGGATGATCGGGAGCTGGAAGGCTATGCCGAAGGCAAGGAGGATCTTGACCGTCAGCAGCATGTACTGCTGCGGGTCCTGGAACAGGGTGCCGAACGGGATGTCCGTGATAAAGCCCGCCATCCAGGTGTAGGTGGCAGGAAGACAGGCGTAGGCCGTTCCCACGCCCGCCAGGAAGAGGAGGACCGAGAACGGGGCGAGGAACGCCACCGGGCGCCGCTCCTCGCGGGTGAGCGCGGGCGCGATGAACCCCCACAACTCCAGCGTCACCAGCGGAAGGGCGACCATCAGCCCGGCCAGAAAGCAGACCTGCATGCGCAGCAGGAACGCGTCCGAGATGTTGCGGACCGGCAGCTGGCCGTTCATCCCGTTCAGGATCGGGCCGAGCGGGGCGAGCAATATCTGATAGATCGGGCCGAAGAGGTTGTAGGTCAGCACCATGCCGACGGCGATGTAGAACAGCGAGCGGAAGATGCGCGTGCGCAGCTCCGACAGGTGCTCCACCAGTTCCATGGCGCCTTCGGGGTTGGACGAGTCTTCGGTCTTCTTGATGCGCGGCAACCCTATCTTCACGCGCTCATTATACCGACCCGGCGCGCGCCGCGCCGCCCCTGCCGCGCGCGTACGACGAAAAGCCCGCCCGGCAGATACTGCCGGGCGGGCTCGTCGGGCGATGCTGCGGCGTCAGCCTACTTGAGGTTCAGCGCCACGCGCCCCGTGTTCAGTGCGATAGTGGTCTCGGAGCGGAACTTGGCAGGCACCACCTGTTCCTGCTGCTGCGCGCCGAATCCGGGACCCGCCCCGAGCGCGCCGGGGCCGCCGGCCATCGGCGGCCCGCCGAGGCCCATAGCGCCCGGTCCTCCGGGAAGGCCGGCGCCGCCGGGGAGGCCGGCCCCGAGGCTGCCGCCCATAGCGCCCGCCTGCGGGACCATCTGCTGGACGATGGCCGCCGGGGCGTCCCCGCTGACCTCGACCGTCGTCTCCATGCGGATGACCTTGCCCGCCATGTAGCCGAACCAGATGGTGCGGTTCATCTTGACCTCGGCGCTCTTCATCTTGCCCGCCCCGCCGAAGAGCGGCATGTCGATCTTGCCGGTGAAGGTCTGCTTGATCCGCGCGGTCTGGTACTTGTCCTGCCACTCCAGCGCTTCCAGCTCGTTCTGGACGCTCGCCATAGGCGGCTTGTCCAGCGTCGTCCACTCCAGGTAGACGGGGGCGCGGGAGCGCCACTTGTCGCCGACGCGGCGGCGGACGCCGCCCAGGTCGATGATCGGCATCGCGACGTACGCGCCGGGCCGCTCCATGCTGGCCGTGCCGTAGTCGGAGACGAAGCCGGAGCTGGCGATGGTGCGGTAGCGGGACTTGAAGGCGTAGATGTCCTCGAGACGCGCCGCCGAGCCGTTGCCGCCGATGATCACGCCGTCCAGCACCTTGTCGCGCACGAAGAACTGGTTGCTGCCGAGGCGGTCTTCGACGCTGCGCTCGTAGTTGACCGTGACCGTCTGGACCGGAAGCGTGAACGGCCCGGTCTGCTGTCCCTGCATCCCGCCCGGGAAGCCGCCTGGGCCACCGGGAAACCCTCCGCCCGGGAAACCGCCGCCCGGACTGCCCGGGAAGCCGCCATCGGGAGGACCGCCCTCGGGACCGCCGGGGAAGCCGCCGCCCGGGAAGCCCCCGCCGGGGAAGCCGCCGCCACCGGGGAAGCCGCCCTGACCGGCTCCCTGGGAGCGGTAGCCGCTGTTGCCGCCCATGGGAGTTGTCTGCGGAAGCGCGGTGCGCTCGCCGACGTACTCGACCTCGGTGCGCTGGCGGTAGCGCTCCTCCGCGCCGACGTTGAACCGGTAGGTCAGCAGCACGCCGCCCGCCGGGGACTGGAGCGCGCCGGTGTTGTTGACGTTCAGGCTCAGCTTCTGGTAGCCGACCTGCTTTCCGTCCGCCGCGAACGCCGCGACCTCGACGGTGTAGGGGCCGTCCTTGATGACGCGCTCGCTGTCTTCGAGGCCGGGCGTCGGATCGAGGGCCTTGGTATCCCAGAGCAGCACCACGTTCGCGTTGCTCGCGCGCAGGTACTTGTTGCTGATGATCTTGCCGTCCGCGTTGGTGGCAGGAACGCCGATGGCGTTGCGGAAGCGGTCGTTGATGGTGAGGGTGACGTACTTGGCGTCGCCAAGCGCCGTGCGGGGAATGCGGAACTCCACCGTCTCCCGCACCGTCGCGCCGTTTTCGGGCCGGCTGACGCGGAACGGCACCTGCGCCTGCGCCGCCCCGGGCGTCGCCGCGATGACCACTCCCGTTCCCACGAGAGCGGCCAGCACACCCGCGCCCAGCGCGGCGCTGTGGAATCGTGGCTGCTGCATTCTCTGGTCCTCGTAACCCTTTCTGATACTCTCAGCGACTGCTGTCGGACTCAACGTCGGCCGCCGGGCAGTCCGCCGACGGCGGGGCTGCCCTGCTGTGAATCGATGATCTGCGTCCCCGCCGGGAGCGCGAAGCGAGCGTCGGCGATGGACGGGTTCAGTTTGATGTCGGTGACGGTCACCGTCCGGGTGCCGCCCTCGTTCGCCAGCACCGTCTTCACCGGAAGTCGGAATCCGGGCTTCTTCCCCAGGTAGATGATGGCCCCCGACCGGGCATCCTTGTAGATGTCGGTCGGCTGACCGGATACGGTCGCCGATCCGATCTTCCGGGCGCTCTTGAGCTGTTCGTTCGCCTGTGAGAAGGCGACCCGCAGAGCCCCGTCCACGCCGCCCTTGAACGTCTGCTTCACCGCCGTATTGTTCGACGGAATGTAGAAGAAGACGCCCTTCGCGTTGGCGAGGTAGCGCACGGCCCCGATCGCGGGGTCGCTGTAATCGAGGCGCGCGTTGTTTCCCTTAACTTCGACCTTGTATACCTGTGTTACCTTCGAACCGCCCTTCGGGGTGAGCGTGCTGGTAACGGTAAAAGCCGCGTTCTTCGCCAGGTTCGCCCGGCTGACCGCGGCACCAGTGGCGGCAGCCTTCGCGGTCTGGGCCTCGATGCGGCCGACCAGCCCCAAAGACACCAGGGCGGCCATCGCCGCGCAGCCCGCCAGAGTGGCTACCGTCGTCTTACGATTAGGCGTTTGCATCATCCGTCCGTGTTTTCCGTTGCCCGGGAGATTTCCGGTGGGTCTAACCTGAACGTCTCGGTCACGCAACGGCGGCGCTGCTGCTGGCGTCCTCCCCCTCATCGGGGAGCCGGCCCTCGCCGTCTTCATAGGCCTGAAGGATCACGCGGGCCGAGTCCGCGTACTCGGCGGGGACCCGTATCTCGCAGTAATATCCCTCGCCGACCGAAAGCGGCCCGCCATAGGCATCCGCCACCTGTTCGCCAATCATCGCGGGAATACCTTCCCCTTCGAGCGCGCCGCGCACGATCTCGGCGGTAACGGGGTCCGGCGCGGAGTAGACCGCGACCGTCTCCACGTAAACCGGCTGCTCTGCTTCCCCTTCAACCGACGCCAGCGCGGGCGACGGGGCCGCCACGACTTCTTCCCCGGAATCGCTCATGAAAATATCGACCCTCCCGTACGATTATACGGTCGGCAGGCCGTGAAGGGTCCCCCGCGCGGCGTCGGGAGTCTCCTGACCGTCCGCCGCCGCAGATAACACCGCGCCCCCTGCCGCTGCCGCGCCGCTCTGGTAGTAGTCGCACCGCTCCCGCAGCACGCAGGCCCCGCAGCGCGGCCGCTGGGCGTGGCACACTCGCCGCCCGTGGCGGATCATGTGGACGTGGAACGGGTAGACGCGCTCCGCCGATACCAGCCCCTCCAGCGCCGCGTGCGCCTTCGCCTCGCCGATGCGCTTCTCGATCAGCCCGAGCCGGTGCGAGACGCGGAAGACGTGCGTGTCCACGGGCAGAACCGGGCGACAGAGCGAGAACATCATCACGCAGGCCATGGTCTTCGGCCCGACCCCGTGGAACTCCAGCAGGTAGGCCCGCGCCTCGTCCGTCGGCATCTGCCCCAGAAAGTCGAGACTGGTCTCGCCGCGCCGCTCGTGGATCGCTTCGAGCACCGACTTGATGCGCGGGGCCTTCGCGTCCGCCAGACCGCCCGCCCGGATGGCGTCCGCGATCTCGCCGACGGGCGCTTCGCGCACCGCGTCCCAGGTCGGGAACGCCCGGCGCAGGTTGTCGAAGGCGCGCTCGCTATTGCGGTCCGACGTGTGCTGGGAGAGGATGGTCGCCACCAGCGCGCCGAGCGGCTCGCCGTGGGAGCGCCATTCGAGCAGTCCGTACTCGTCGTCGAGCCGGTCGCACACCCAGGCCGCCTTCTCCGCCGCTTTCTCCGCCGCATCTTCCGCCGCCGCTGCCGTCCCGCCGCCCCCCGCGCCACTTCGAGACATACGCAGGTGATTATAACGAAGGGCGGCAACGACTGTCAAGAAGGCGCTTCGCCGCCCGGTACGCGCGGGCGCATTCTCCGTGGTACGATAGCCGCACTATGTCTCGGGAAGCAGCAGCGCAGCCAGCCGCGAACGCCGCCCTGAGCAGCCTGCGGGACGAGATCCGGTCGGCGCGGCGCTGGCAGGAGCTTCTGGGCGAGGGCGAGCGTCGGCGGATGCTGGCGGACATCGCCGCGGTCGCCCTCGCCCTCGGGAAGGACCTGTGGCCGGACCGTCCCCCCTCCGACCTCGACGTCGGCGAAGGCGAGCCGGGGCGGGAAGCCTGTCCGCGCGAGCGCATCGCCTTTCTGGAATCCGCCTGGCCCCGCGTGTCGGCGGCGCTTCGCCTGATCGAGGGAAGCCCCCCGCCCGCCGTCGCGCCCGCCGTCCAGATGACTCCCACCGAGCGGGCGCGGCGCGTGACGCCCGCCGGCGTCCTCGCCGCGGCCGCGCGCGGCGACCTCGTCGAAACCGCCGCGCCGCAGACCGGGCTGGCGCTCAGGCTCGGCGGCCGGGTCCCCCGCCGGGTCGCAGAGCGGGTCTTTCTCCCCACGTTCGACACCCCGGCGAACCGTGCCGTGAAGGCGATCCTCGCCCAGATCGCCCGGGACCTCGCCGCCGTGGCCGAACTGGCGCGGGCGTCGGGAGCGCCCGACGTCGCCGAGCGGGCGTCGGCGCTGCTGCGCTCCCTGCGCGTCCACCACCTGAGCGTCTCGCCGTGGTCGACCCTGCCGCCGATCTCCCACGCCGCTGCCGTACCGCCGCTCGCCCCCTCGCTGCGCACGCACGGCGGTTACCGCGCGCTCCACGACACCTGGAGGCGCTACCGGCTTGGCTTCGGGTTCGACTGGGCCAATGCGTGGTTCACCCTGCCCGCCCGCGAAACGTGGCGCCTGTACGAGACGTGGTGCCTCTTCGCGGTGGCGGACGCGCTGCGCTCCCTCGGGTGGCGCGCGACCGGGGCCGAGGGGTTCGCGCTCGCCCGCGGCGGGCTCACCTTCTCCGTAGCCCCCGGCGCGGCCGTACGCTGGACGTTCGCCCGCGCGGGGGAGAAGCGGGGCGTGACGACGCTGACCTACGCGCGCCACTTCCGCAGCGGAGGTGGCAGCGGCGACGCCACCGCGGGGTGGCACTCCCGGTCGCACGCGCTGACGCCGGACGTCACGCTGGAGCACGGGGGCCGCCTGCTGGTCTTCGACGCCAAGTTCAAGACGTACGCGGGCGCGGAGTGGCACACCGAGGACATCCGGCAGATGCACTCTTACCGGGACGCCATCCGCGCCGCGGGCGACGCGGCAGAGCCCGGCGGCGGCGGCAGCGTAGACGGGGCGTGGCTCCTGTACGCGGGCCGCGCGGACGGCGCGAGCCGCCCGGTGATCGCCTACCCGGCTTCGACGCCGGAGCGTCCCTTCGGCAACGGCGACGTCGGCGCGCTCCGGCTGCGCCCGGGGGACGACGCGGGCGCGGAAAGGCTGCGCGCCCGCGTCGCCGCGTTCCTTTGACGCCTTCGCCTACTTCAGCCAGGGCAGGAGCAGCGAGGCCAGCCAGAGGAAGACCCCGAAGCCGATGACGTCCTGAAATGCCGTCTCGAACGGCCCCGCCGTGGTCGCCGGGTCGAAGCCGAGCCGCTTCGAGAAGATCGGCACGACCGTGCCCATCAGACTCGCGGTCAGCATCGAGACCGTCATCGCGCCGCCGACGACGAGGCCGAACGGCGGGTGGCGCGACCAGAGCGCGCCGACGCCCCCGAGCACGACGCCGCAGGCCGCCGCGAGCACGAGCGCGGTGAGCGCCTCCTTGCGGACGGCCCGGCCCATCTGGCCCACCCGTACATGTCCCGTCTCCAAGCCGCGCACGATGATCGCGGCGGCCTGGAGGCCGACGTTCCCGCTGATGGCGGAGATCACCGGCATGAACGAGGCCAGCAGGATGACCTCGCGCAGCACCCAGTCGTAGCGGTGGATGACCGCGCCCGCGACCAGTTCCAGCGCCATCGTGCCCATCAGCCAGGGCAGGCGCAGCTTAGCCACCTGCGCGGGCGTCCTCCGGTCCATCTCCTCCGCGTCCGAGCCGACCAGCTTGAGGTAGTCCTCGTTGAACTCCGCCACCAGGACGTCGATGATGTCGTCCACGGTGACGATGCCCGCGAGGAACCCCTCCCGGTCCAGCACCGGCAGGGCGAGGAAGTCGTACTTGGCGATGATCCGCGCCGCCTCCTGCCGGTCGGTGTCTACCATTACCGTCAGCGGCTCGCGCGCCATGACCTCGCCGATGCGCTGGTTCGGCTGTGCGCGCACCAGACGGCGCAGGCTGACGACACCGCTGAGGCGCTCCCGCCCTCCGGAGTCACTCTCCACGACGTACAGGTCGGACAGGGATTCCACCTCCGGACCGGCCCGGCGAATCGCCGCGAACGCCCCCTCCACCGTCTCCTCGGCGGCGACGCGCAGGTACCGGTCGGTCATCAGGCGACCGGCGGTCTTCTCCCCGTAGGAGAGGAGTTCCCGCACCTCGGCGGCATCGGTCGGCGCGCGTGTCGCCAGATCGACCAGGATCTCCTCCGCCCGCTCCGGCGTCTCCTGCGCGACCTCGGCCACCACCTCGGCGGCATCGTCCATGGGGAGGATGTCGAGGAGGGTGGCGATGCGCCCGGCGACGTCGTTGTCGAGCAGGAATCGCGCCCGGTCCGCGTCCAGTTCGTCCAGCACCTCGGCGGCGCGCGCATTATCAAGAGACGTAAAGACGCGCAGGGCCTCCTCGTTCGAGAGCAGCCCCATCGCCTCCGCGATGTCGGCAGGGTGGGCCTCGTAAAGCACCGCGGCGACGTTTTCGCCCGGCGAATCCGGCGTCGGCGGCAGAAGCGCGGCGCGCAGCCGCGTCATGAAGTCCTCGCGCTCCTCAAGGGACATGGCGAACCTCCTTCCGGTGGGGGCGCGAAGAACGCGCCGCGAAGCCGGGCCGGGCGCGCGAGCGAGCGGGCCGGGCGTCAGGCTGTTTCGGGAGGTCGCCGCGAGTATCCGGGGAGTGCGCGAGCGAAGTCGGTACGAGCGGGCGGCGGGGAGGCGGATGCGCGGCGGCGCTTGCCGCCCGTCCCGCCCCGAAGGGGGTCAGAAGGGGGTCGGCTTGCTACCGCGTCCGGTGGTCACCACTGCGCCGTCGTACCGTCGTCGCGCGGGGCCGAACTCCGCCGCCGCGGCGACCGCCGGTACTGTGACTGGGGTCTCTGGACATAGCCGTGATTGTGAGTGAACCTGTCGCCGTGCGGGAACGCGCCCGATTGCGCGTGCCGACCAGGCGACGCTGCATTATAGCGACCGGGGGAACCGGGCGCAAGGTTCCCGCGCGCGCTATTTTCGCCCGTTTTGCGTGCATAATTCAGTACCATGACTGCCGAGATGACCGGGCGAGAGGCGTTCGCGGAGTTCACGCGCGCGGAGTGGGCGCGTCTGCGGGCGCAGACGCCTCTGACGCTGACCGAGGACGACCTCGCCGCCCTGCGCGGCATCAACGAGGACCTGTCGCTGACGGAAGTGGAGGAGGTGTACCTGCCGGTGACGCGCCTGCTGAACCTGCGCTTCTCCGCCCTGCGCCAGCTGCGGCAGGTGACCGAGACGTTCCTGGGGCGGCGCGACCCGACGCCCGGCCCGCTGATCCTCGGTTTGGCGGGCAGCGTGGCCGTGGGCAAGAGCACCGCCGCGCGCGTCCTCCAGACGATCCTCTCGCGCTGGCCCGAACACCCGCGCGTGGACCTGGTGACCACCGACGGCTTCCTGTACCCGAACGCCGTCCTGGTGGAGCGGGGCATCCTGCACCGCAAGGGCTTCCCCGAGAGCTACGACCTGCGCCGCCTGCTCACCTTCGTCGCGGACGTGCGCGCGGGCGCGGCGGAGGTGGCGGCCCCGGTCTACTCGCACCTGGTCTACGACATCGTCGCCGGGGAGTACCAGTTCGTCCGCCGCCCGGATATTCTCATCCTCGAAGGGCTGAACGTCCTCCAGCGCGCCAGCGAGACGGGCGGTCGGCAGCGGGCCTACGTTTCCGACTACTTCGACTTCGCGCTCTAC
>DATLHN010000716.1:0-7105 GCA_035539875.1 Armatimonadaceae bacterium | reverse complement strand
GGCGCGTCGTTGAAGACGTGCCCGAGGTGACCGCCGCACCGCCGACAGACCACCTCGACGCGGCGCATGCCGAAGGTGTTGTCCTCGTGCATCTCGACCTTATCCGGGGACATGGCCTCGTAGAAGCTCGGCCAGCCGCAGTGCGAGTCGAACTTGGCGTCGCTGGCGAACAACTCCTGTCCGCAGCCCGCGCAGACGTACTCTCCGTCCTCGTTGAAATCCCAGTATTTGCCGGTAAAGGCGCGCTCCGTGCCGGCCTGTCGGAGCACCTGGTACTGCTCCGGAGAGAGCAACTCACGCCACTCCGCGTCGGTCTTTTCCACCGTGTCCGCGTGCGGCTCCGGCGGCGTGAGGCCCGTTGACCCCCTGGCGTCGTCCTGCATTATCATGATCCTTTCCTTTTACTTGTTACTTAATGTTCGCCGGTATGCCCGATTTACAACCCTGGTCGGGGTTTCGTTCCCCGTCTCTTGCCGCCGCCGCCGAATTCCGGCGGAACGGCTTGCCGACTCGGTCCGCATCAACCTGCACACCGTCGTGACGCGCCTGTGAAGATTCTCACTCTGAAAACAGTGTGCGGCAGGGCACAATTCCTGCTTGCCTTTCGTCTTAAGACGCAGGGTCCACCTACGCATACGGGTGCATGAATCGGGGAAACGCAGGCAGTTCGGAAGGGGCAGGGCACCTTGAGTAAGTCCGTGGAGTCAGCAGTTTCGGTCACGGCGACCAAATCCGGGGTTCCGGACGGGGCGGAGACGGCATCAGCGTCCTTCCGGGACGGTGAGGACGCACCGCCTGCGCCGACGGCGACGCGGCCCGCCAAGCCGACCAGGCGCGTCGTGGCGCGGGGCGGCACGAGGGGGCGGTCGGTCCGCGCGTCCGGCTCGAAGAACGCGCCGCACGACGACGCGGGCGGGCGGCGCTGCTGCGTCACGCCGCGTCGCCGGCGCGTTTGTGCGGCGGCGCGGGCAGCGCTGGATGCGCTGCCGGTCGGCTACCACCTGATCTATCAGGATTGGAGGATCGGGTACGCCAATCCGCTCCTGTGCGCGCGTCTCGGCAGCTCGCCGGACAATCTGGTCGGCAGGGTCTGCTGGGACGCCTGTCCGTTTCTGGCCGATGCCATCCTGCGGGCGCACTACTCGGAGGCAATGCACGATCGGCAGTCGAGGCGCTTCCTGACCTTCGTGTCGGACCTGAACGGGTGGTTCGAGTTCGACCTGAGGCCGCACCCGGAGGGGCTGGCGGGCTGCATCCGCGAGGTTACGGCGGAGCGGGCGGCACAGACCGAGTGCGACCGCCTGAGGCACGAGGTCGAGCGGCTGAACGTCCGCCAGCGCGACTGCCTGCGGGACCTCTTGCGCTGCCGGACGGAGGGGCGGTTTCGGCTCTGCGTAGAACCCGCCGAACTCCCCGCGCCGCTTCCCGAGGCGATGCCCCCCGCTGCCGCGAAGGCCCACGATGCCGCCGCCTTCGGTATGCTGGATGATCCCGCGGACGCGGCCGTGATCCCGACCCTGCCGCACCGGCTCGGCGACCTGCGCCAGAGGGTCCGCGCGGCGGCGCAGCTGGCGCGACTCACCCCCGAGGACGCCCAGGAGATCGCCGCAGCGGCGTCCGAGGCGGCGATGAACGCCTTTCTGCACGCGGGCGGCGGGGTGGCCGAGGTCCGGTTCGCGCCCGCGCCGGGGATCGTCCAGGTCTGGATCACCGACCGGGGACAGGGGATCGGCGAAGAGGTGCTCCGCGCGGTCGCGGC
Source organism: Armatimonadaceae bacterium (assembly GCA_035539875.1). Taxonomy (GTDB): domain Bacteria; phylum Armatimonadota; class Armatimonadia; order Armatimonadales; family Armatimonadaceae; genus CALEKU01. The sequence continues at coordinate 5,346 of DATLHN010000716.1, read as the reverse complement.
CGGGGCCGCCTGCTCCACCATAGACTCGCTCGGTCAGGGATTGTGTCTCCAGACCGCGCTCAGCGACCTGGTCTACCTGCTCACCGGGCCCTGCGGGACGACCGTGGTTCTGGAAAGGGAGCGGCCCGCCGCCTACGCGGCCTGACGCGGCCCGGGATGGCAGCAGGAATCAGCGGCGCGGGGTGCGAACGGGAGGTCATGGCAGCACAGATCCTGATCAACCTGACCGCGGACACAACGCGGCGCGTATTCGCCGACGAGGACTTCGCGCGGCTCGCCGACCTTGGCGAAACGGAAAGGTTCGACCCGAAGATCGACGCCGATCCCGCGGCGTACGCCGCGCGGCTCGCGCGCGCGGACGCCATGCTCACCTGCTGGGGAAGCCGCCCCGTGCGGGCGGAAGACCTGGCGCTGCGCCCTGCCGGCGCGAAACCGCTTCTGGTCGCGCACGCGGCGGGTTCGGTGCGGGGGATCGTCTCCCGGGAGGTGCTGGAGACCGGTCGCGTTCGTCTCACCCAGGGCGCTCCCGCGATCGCGAAGGCGGTCGCGCAGTACACCGTCGGGTTGATCGTACTCGCGCTGCGGCAGGCCGCCGCGCGCCGGGAGGCGCTGCGAGCCGGGGAGAGGGTGACGGCTCCTTACCACGACCTGGAGGGCATCCCCGTGGGCCTGATCGGCCTGTCCCGGGTCGGCGCGATGGTGCCCGCCCTGCTCGCGCCCTTCGAAGCGAAGGTCCTCGCCTACGACCCGTACTTCCCGGCGGACCGGGCGGCGGCGCTGGGGGTGGAACTCGTGCCGGACCTCGACGCGCTGCTGGCGCGCGCCCGCGTCGTCTCCCTGCACACGCCCGTAACCTCGGAGACGCGCGGGATGCTGAACGCGGAGCGGGTGGCGCGCCTCGCCCCGGGGACGGTCGTCGTGAATACCGCGCGCGCCGACATCGTCGATCAGGAGGCGCTCTTCGCCCGCGCCCTGAGGGGCGAGATCACCTACTACACCGACGTGACCCAGCCCGAACCACTTCCGGCGGACCACCCGGCGCACCGCTCCCCCAGCGTTTTCATCACCCCGCACATCGCCGGACCGACACAGCAGTCGCTGCGGCGCATGTCGCTGCACTCGCTCTCCGAGATCGGGCGGTTCCTCCGTGGTGAGCCCCTGACCGCCGAAGTCACCCCGGACCGGTACGACCTGCTCGCCTGAAAACAAAAAAGCGATGCCAAAGGCCATCGCCTTTCCATCGCTCGGTCTGCGTGATGAACTATCCATCACGTGACTATGTTCTTATAATACCACTCCGGGACCGGTCTTCGCCACCGCACCCCGCTTGGGAGCCACGGTGGCAAAGGGCACTAATCGAACCAGGTAACGTTGCGTCCGTCATTTTATGACTCCTCGGTACCACTCATACCCTTTCGGCTGAGTTAATTCTGTCTCACTAGCGTCTCGGTGAAACATGGCGGAAGGACCGCCCGGGAAAAAAATGCGGGGGCGGTGACAAACGCGTAAGGCGGCGCGTCCAACTCAGCGGAGAACACGATGAGTCTGGCCGCCGTAATCGAAAAACCGACCCGGAGACTGCTCAACTTCCGCGAGCGGCAGCGCGACGCCAAGCGCGCACCGGACGCCGCCGCCAGCGCTGGCGTGATCGTGGAGACCATGACCCCTTCTTCCACCGCTGCCGCCGCCGTCGCCGACGAGGCGGACGAGCGGGTCTGGCTCGCCGCCGCCCGCGAGGGCGAGCCGTGGGCGCTGGCCCGCTTCTACAACGCCTACTACCCGCTCGTGTGGGGGCTCTGCCGCCGCGTCCTCCGCGCCGAGGCGGACGCCGAAGACGCCCTCCAGTCCACGTTCGTCCGCGCCTTCGCCGCGTTGCCGCGATTCCGGGGTGAGAACCGCGACGGGCAGAGCGCCAGCATCAAGACCTGGATCTACCGCATCGCGGTCAACGAGTCGACGACGATACTGCGGCGGCGCGCGGCACAGCCGATCACCGTTTCCCTGGACGACGAGCGGGGCGCGGCCGGAGAAGCCGCCGCCGCTGTCGGCGATGGCATCCGGGGCGGAAGCGCCGGCGACGGCGCCCGCGTCGCGGAACAGGTCGTGGTGCGCGAGCTGCTCCAGCACCTCAAGCCCGACCACCGGATGGTGATCGCGCTGCGCTTCTGGGAGGACCTTTCGTACGAGGAGATCGCCGCGGTACTCGACCTCCCGCTTGCGACTGTGAAGATGCGCCTGCACCGCGCCAAAGAGGAGTTCCGCCGTCTCTATGACGGCGACGACACGCTGTTTACGAAACAGGAGGCCGCACGATGAGCGCCCCGAAAAAGATAAGCGATTCCGACCTGGAAGGTCTGTTCCGCGCCGCCCGACCGGGCGAGCCCGCCCCGCTGGACCCGGATCGGGCCCGCGCTATCTTCGAGCGGGCGATCGCCCTTTCGAGTGCTAAGGCGGCCGACCCGTCCCCGGCGGCGACCCTTTCCTGGTGGGGCCGACTGCGCGCCGCGCTGCTGTCCGCGACTCCGCTGGCGTCGCCGCCCGCCCGGCTCGCGTGGGGCGGGGGCGTCGCCTTCGCCGCCGTCATCCTGCTCGTCTCCGTGGCGGTCACCGGTTCGAACCGGACGGGCAGCGGGGGACGAACGACGGCGTCGACGAACCCACTGCCCGCCGCGAAGGGCAGTGGTACGCCGCTACCGTCCCCCCCCGCGAACCTGGACGCGGCCCGGGTCGCCGCCGCGGCCCGCCGGGAGGTCGCTACCGGTGATCTCGCGGTCGCTCCCGCCCCGCCCCGTCCAACGCAGCAGGCGGAGAAGTCGGCCGGACGCCGCGCGCCGCAGCGCCGAAGCGGGCGCATCGAGCGGGTAGCCTCGTCGGGCGTGAAGTCCGGGCGGAAGGCGGGTAAGAAGGTCCCCGCCGCGACGGGAACGGCGACCGCCGACTACCTGCCGGTCCTGGACGAGGAGCCGCCCGTACTGATGGTGGCTTCGAACCTCCCGCAGGGGAGGACGCCGAGCGACTCGTCATTAGCGTCCGGGAGGACGTCCCCGCCGATCTTCCGGGCTACGCCGAGGCGGCGTCACTGCGCGAAATGCCCGCGGGTCCCGCCGGACCTGCGGGGGTGCCCGGCGTCGAAGGTCCCGCCGCGCCGGAACGGACCGACCCGGCGGAAGCCAGGGTGACGGTCGTCTGGGCGGAGTGCCAGGTCCGCAGCGGGGGGGAACCGGTCCTGGTCCTGACTCCGGTCGTCGCACCCGCCGCGCCCGCCGAATACGAGCCGCTTCCCGAACCCGTCCCCGACGCGGTCCCGGAGCCGTGAAACAACAGAGCGCCAAAGAATCGACAAGGAGATATCACGCCATGAACGCAGACACGAAAATCACTATCGGGATGGATACGAAAATGAACGCCTTCAAGCGCCCGCGCCGCGGGACGACTCTACTGGCCTCCGCCGCCACGCTCGGCCTCGCGCTGAGCGCCGCCCCCGCCTTCGCCGCGCAGCAGGGCGCCGCCGCCGCGGAGACGCACCACCTGAACGGCACGCACTTTCTCGCCGGCCATGCCGAGCTCATCGCGGTCGGCGGCGGCCAGGGAGCGGCGGCGCAGGGAGCCGGGGGTGGCAGCGGCCAGGGGGTGTTGGTCGCACCCGCCGCTCCCAGAGGGACCACCGTCTTCGGCGGCTCCTTCTTCGGGCAGGATCGCGACGAGGTCGCCTACTACAAGGAGCGCATCGAGCTCCTCGAGAAGTACGTGGCCGACGCCCGCAAGAAGCGCGACGCGGCGAAGGACGACGCCGAGAGGAGGCGGCTCGGCGAGTACATCGCCCGCTCCGAGAGCGACCTGGAGCGCTCGAAGGCGTCACTCCGGACGGCCGAGAAGCGCGCCCCGCTCTTCAAGCTGGTGGACGTCAAGTTCACGGACGCGACCGTGAAGCAGGCGGCCCGCGCCCTGAGCGACGCCTCCGGGGTGGCCATCGCGGTGGAGGACTCCGTGCCCGACACCACGCGACTGACGGTGGAGGCGCGTCGCGTCCGGCTGGTGACCGTGCTGGAGAGCATGGCGGAGCAGGCGAACGTCATCATCGAGCCCGACGAGCGGGGGGGCAAACTGGGCATACGCCTGGTCTCGCCGCCGATGCTGAAGGTGAACGAGAAGGAGACCAAGTTCATCCGGCAGAACTCGCCGTGGAGCCCGCTGTGGGGGACGCCCCCGACTCGCCGCTACTACTTCGCCGACGCGCTGTCGGCGGTCGGCGGCGGAGGCGCCTACCGGGCGGTGATTCCCCCGATGCCCCCCATGACCATCAACGCCGCGGACATCGACAAGACGGTGAGGGAGGCACTCGCCAAGGCGGCGCAGGCCCAGTCGCTCGCGCCCGGCACGGCCAGAAGTTCGACGGCGGTGGTTCGCGCCGGGGACGGCAAGTCCGTGACCATCTCGGTGAACAACGACACCGTCATCGTCACCGAGCCCGGCAAGAACGACAAGGGCGAGGCGGGCGTCTGGATGACCGTCTACAAGTTCGACAAGGACAAGAAGGAGATGGTCAAGTCCAGCAGCATGTTCCATAAGACCGGGGACAACAAGCCCGGCACTCAGCCTTAGAAACGATCCCCGACCCCGGCAAGTCCCGACTCCGGCAGGCCCGCCTCGCGCACGAGGCGGGCCTGCCGTGTTACAATTCCGTGTCCCTAGCGCACGCCCGCCGCGCCGCCCCCGCCATGCCACGACGAGACACGCTGCCGGCCCGCATACCCGCCGCACGGACCGCCTTGACAGGCGCCCTGCTGCTGTTGCTCGGTCTTTTTCTGACCCCCGTGGCGGCGTGGTCCCGTCAGACCGAGTTCACCGGACGCGTTCTCGCCGTGCCCGCCGGGGACAGTCTCGAAGTGGCGAACGGGAAGGACGACGGTTCCGCGGCGCTCCTCGTGCGCCTGCACGGCATCGAATGCCCCACCGCGCCGCGCCCGCTCAAGGAGGTCTGCGCGCGGTACACGGCGCGCCTGGTGCTGGGGCGGGAAGTCCGGGTGGCGCCCCGGGGGCGCGGCCCGGACGGGGCTCTCTGGGCCGAGGTGTTTCCGGCCCCGGACAACCCTGACGTGGGCGAGTTTCCTCCCAGTCTGAACGTCGCCCTCGTCGAGGCGGGTCTGGCGCGCTGGCGGGACGCCTACGCTCCCGGACGGGACGACCTGCGCGGGGCACAGGAGCGCGCCGCCTCCGCCGGGCGCGGCCTGTGGGGTACCGACGACGGCTCCAACGTTGCCCTCCCGCCGCCACTGCCGACGCCATTCGACACCTCCGTCCCCGCCGCGACTGACGCCCATGACTCGGCCGCGGCCGTTGCTGCCC
>DATLHN010000715.1:0-3271 GCA_035539875.1 Armatimonadaceae bacterium | reverse complement strand
TGCCCGAGGAACGAGGGCGGGGGTGGGTGCCACAGGCGCGGGAGCCCCCGGGCTCGCTACGTGCGCGCGGGCTGCTCTGCGGTTAGAATCACATCACGCCCATGCGAATATCCAGCCTGCACGACGACCTGCTCTGGCCGTGCGTCGCCCACTCCTGCGGACTCGGCGAGCTCGACCGGACCGGCTCGCGCCGTCTCCCCCTGGCCGAGCACTCCCCGCTGCGGCGCACCGCCCAGTTCGGCGTATCGGACGGCGGCGCGTGCTGGTGGAAAGAAGCGGGCGCCGCGGCAAAGGGCGCGCTCTTCGACGGCTACCACGCCGCGCTCGCGCCCGCCCTGAGCGGGCACTACGAGACCGTGGTCGCCGCGGTGTTCGACCGCTACCTCGTGGACGACCTGCACCGGGCGGCGAATTTCGGCGGCGACGGCGGCGACCGCGAGGCCGAGGAGCGGACGCGCGCTGCCCTGGAAGACCTGGGGCGGCACGGTCCGCTCGCGGCGGCGGCCGGGACGCGCGTCGTGCTGGCCGTCGAGGGAATGGACTACGTCCGCTCCGAGGCGCAGGCGATTGCGCTCTGGGACGCGGGCGCGCGCGTCTTCGCCTTCCAGTACAACCGGCCCAACGCCCTGACGCACGGCCACTGCGCGGCCGACGCCGGGTACGAGGGACTGACGCCGCTCGGGCGGCGGGTCGCGGCGGACCTGCTGGAGCGCGGGGCGGTCCTCGACCTGGCGCACGCCGCGCGCTCGACGCGTTCCGACCTGCTGGACCTGGCCGAGTCGGCGGGGCGGGGCGCGCAGGTGGCGTACACGCACGGCGCGCTGCGCGAGGACGCCGACGCCGCGCGGGTGGCGACGCTCCCCGGGCGGTTCCTGGACGCCGCCGAGGCGCGCCGCGTCCTGCGCCTCGGCGGCATGGTCGGCCTGACGCCCGCCCGCCCCTTCCACCCGTCGCCGGAGCGGTTCGCCGCCCGCATCGCGTCGCTGGTGCGCAACGCCGAGGGCGGCGCGACCGGCGTCGCCCTCGGCACCGACTTCGGCGGCCTGTCCGAGGGCGCGCTGCTCCCCGGCATGGCGAGCGCGCCGCAGGTCGGCGAACGACTCGCGGACCTCCTCGCCACCCGCCACGGCCTCGGCGACGACGCCATCGCCGCCGTCCTGCGCACTAACGCCACGGCCTACCTCCGCCACCTGGCGTAGGGCGGGCCATGAGGCGGCGGCGATACAATGACCGATGACATGACCGCGTCTTCCACCGCCACCGCCACCGCCCACGCCGCCGCCTCTGCGATCCCTCCCGTCACCGTCGAATCCATCGAGGCGGCGTACCGGCGTCTCCAGGGCGTCGTCACCCGCACCCCGCTCCAGCACAACGCCCGCCTCTCCGAGCAGTACGGGGCGAGCGTCTACCTCAAGCGCGAGGACCTGCAGGTCGTGCGCTCCTACAAGCTGCGCGGCGCGTACAACCTCATGGACTCGCTCAGCGCGCCCGAGCGCGAAGAGGGCGTCGTCTGCGCCAGTGCGGGCAACCACGCGCAGGGCGTGGCCTTCACCTGCGCCCGCCTCCAAATCCACGGGCACGTCTACATGCCGCAGAACACGCCGCGGCAGAAGGTGCAGCGCGTGCGCGCCCTCGGCGGGACGTGGATACAGGTCGAACTGGTCGGCGACACGTTCGACGACTGCTACCGCCTCGCCGCCGAGTACGCGCGCGGCACCGGCAAGGTGTTCGTCCACCCGTTCGACGACCCGCGCATCATCGCGGGCCAGGGCACGGTCGGGGTGGAGATTTCCGAGCAGCTTCCGGCCCCGCCGGACGTCGTCGTGGTCCCCGTAGGCGGCGGCGGCCTCATCAGCGGGCTGGCGGTCTACGCCGAGGCCCGCTGGACCCCGAAGACCGAACTGATCGCCGTGGAGCCCGAGCGGGCCGCGTGCCTGCGCGCCGCGCTGGAGGCGGGCCACCCGGTGACGCTGCCGCAGATCGACACGTTCATCGACGGCGCGGCGGTGAAGACGGCGGGGTATCACAACGTCAGGATCTGCCAGCGGCTCGCGCCCGAGGTGCTGACGGCGGCGGAGGGGGCGGTCTGCACGGAGATGATCGCGCTCTACCAGAGCGACGGCATCATCGCGGAACCGGCGGGCGCTCTCAGCATCGCCGCGCTCGCGCTGCTCGGGCCGGAGCGGCTGCGCGGGAAAACCGTCGTCTGCGTGGTCAGCGGCGGCAACAACGACATCTCGCGCTACCCGGAGATCATCGAGCGGAGCCTGATCGACCGGGGGCTGAAGCACTACTTCCTGATCGAGTTCTCGCAGCGGCCGGGCGCACTGCGCCGCTACCTCGACGAGGCGCTCGGCCCGGACGACGACATCACGCTGTTCGAGTACATCAAGAAGAGCAACCGGGAGTTCGGCCCGGCGCTGGTCGGCATCGAGCTGACGCGCAGGGAGGACTACGCGCCGCTTCTCGCCCGCATGGACGGCATCGGCCTGCGCTACGAGACCATCACCAGCGACAGCGCGCTGTTCCGGTTCGTGCTGTAGCGTAGTCGTCGCCTGCGGTTGAAACCGCCCGCGAGCGCACGCGGACGGGTTTATTCCCCGGACGCTTCCGTCACGACTCGCGGGCGGCCTTGAGCGCCCACGCCCACCACACCATCTGGTCGAAGACGGCGACCAGGCTGTCGTTGAGGTGGTCGTAGGAGCCGAGCGAGCGCCCCTCGCGGGCCGCGCCCCAGTACGCCTCGCCGCCGATGTGGACCGCGTGCTTGATCGGGGCCATCTGCAGCTCCACGGCGACCAGGCGAAGTTGCTCCACGGCCCGCGCCCCGCCGACGCCGCCGTAGCCGATGAACGCCATCGGCTTCCGGTACCACTCCTTCCCGGCCGAGTCGAGGGCGTTCTTGAGCACGCCGGTCGGGCCATGGTTGTACTCCGCGGCCGTCACCAGGTAGCCGTCGAACTCGGCCACGCGCGCCTTCCACGCGTCCACCGCCGACGGGTCGCCGCCGCCGCCCTCCCCGAAGAACGGCAGGGCGAAATCGCGCAGGTCGAGCACGTCGAGCGCGAAGTCGGTGCGGTCCTTCGCGGCGTCCGCGACCCACGCGGCGGGCCGGTCGGCGAATCGGTTGGGTCGGGTGCTCCCGACGATCAGGGCGAGTTTAACCACGGCAATCCATCCTCCCGCGCAGTAAAGTCGTTGTATGGTAAACCGAATCGCCCGTCATGGTTCCGGCCCGCGCGCCGAAACTGAGTCCGGGAGCGGTGCGCCG
>DATLHN010000714.1:0-3319 GCA_035539875.1 Armatimonadaceae bacterium | reverse complement strand
GCCTCCCACTGGCCGACCGCCGCCAGCCAGTCCGTTATGTGCGCGCCGTGCGTCCGCCGCCAGTGCTCGATCTCGGCGGCCACCTGGATGCGCCAGAGAAGCAGGTAGCCGATCGGGGCGAAGAGCGGGTTGCGCTCGGCGTCCCGCAGGTCCGTCAGGCTCTCCAGGCGCGCCACCGCCGCGGACGCCGACGCGGTGTCGCCCGTGAGCGCGGCGGCGAGTTCGCGCAGGAGGGGCGATTCCGAGGGCTCCCGCTCCAGGCGGGCGAGCAGGCCGGAGAGCAGGTCAAGGTCGCGGGCCGCCTTCTCCAGCGGCGTCATTACGGCGTCGAGCGCTCCCCGCCAGCGGAGCATCGCGATGCCGTCCAGGACGGCGAAGGCGAGGAGGGGGACGATGCCGCGGCCCATGATCCACCAGGCGACCGATCCGACGCTGAGCGCGCCGAGGGCCGCAAGGAGCACGCGTTCGGCGGGGCCGGGCAGGCGGACCGGCGGCCCCGACGCCCAGGCGTTCAGCGCGGCGGCGTCTACCCCGCCCTCGTGCGCGGGCATCCCCACGCCGCTGCCCACCTCGTCCCCGAGGACGGCGAGGTCTTCGCGCAGGTCGAGGCGCGGGGCGATCTCCGCGACCGCCTGCTGACGCGCCCGTATCGCCTCCGGGGTGTCCGAAGGGGCACCGCCGCGCAGGTAGTCCGCCAGCGCCCGCTGCCCCGTTCGCGTCCGCGCGGCGCAGAGCAGTTCGAACAGGGAACCGCGCCCGAAGAGGTCGAGGTCCGCGGCGTAGGGGTGTTCCGCCGTACCGGAATCGGCGAAGCGCTGGCCGGGGTTGCCCGTCCCCGGCCACGTGCCGTCGAGCCGCCTCAGGCCCGCCTCGTAAAACCCCGCCGCGCGCCGAGCCCGCCCGCGCGCCCGCAGCAGGCGGTCGTGGTGGACGACCAGGGCGAGGAAGGCCGCGGCCGGGAGGACCAGCCACCAGAGCGAGAAGACCTGCGGGAAGATCGCGAAGTACGCGAGGGCCGCGCCCCCGAGGAAAACGCCGAGCCGGACGTTGCCGACGCGGTCCGCGCGCTTGGCGAGGGCGTCGGCCGTCTCCTGGCGCGCGGCGCGGCGCGCTTCGTACTCCGTCTGTACGGGAAGACTCATCTGCGCTATCGTACCGCGGCGGCGGGAATTCGGAACCCGCCGGGGTGAAAAGCAGGATTTTCACCCGGCAGGCGCACAACCCAACAGTACGCGCCGGGGAGGGCGCGCGGGGACAATGAAGATCGTCCGCAACCTGGTCATCGCCGCCTTCGCCCTGCTCGCCGCCGGCATCCTCGTCTTCGGCCAGCGCGCGGGCGCGGACCGCCCGAAGGACGTCGTGGTCGTCTCCTACTGGGAGAAGTGGACCGGCAACGAGGCCGAGCAGATGAAGCAGATCGTCACGGACTTCAACCGGACGGTCGGCAAAGAGAAGGGCATCTTCGTCGAGTACCTCTCGATGAGCAACGTCAACCAGAAGACCCTGGTGGCGACGGCGGCGGGCGTCCCCCCCGACATCGCGGGCCTCTGGGACACGCAGGTCGCGCAGTTCGCCGCGATCAACGCCCTCGAACCCCTCGACGAGCTGGCGAGCGCCCACGGCATCGGCCCCGGCTACTACAAGCCGGTCTACTGGGGCGCGTGCCAGTACCAGAACAGATTGTGGGCACTTGTCTCTACCCCGGCCGCGGTCGCGCTCCACTACAACAAGAAGATATTCACCGAGAGCGCGGAGACGCTGCGGGCGGCGGGACTCGACCCGGGGCGGCCGCCGCGGACGCTGGAGGAGCTGGACCGGTACGCGAAGGCGCTGGATAAAGACGGGCCGGACGGTCGGATCGAGCGGGCAGGGTACCTGCCGATGGAACCGGGGTGGTTCCTGGTGCACACGCCGGTCTGGTTCGGGGGGCAGCTCTTCGACGAGGAGGGTCAGCGGTTCACGATCGACGACCCGGCAAACGTACGCGCGTACACCTGGGTGCAGAGCTACTCGAAGAAGCTCGGCAAGGACTCGATGACGGAGTTCCGCAGCGGCATGGGCGGCTTCAACTCGGCGCAGAACCCGTTTCTGGTAGGCACCGTGGTGATGGAGCAGCAGGGGCCGTGGATGGCGAACTACATCGACAACCTGGCCCCGAAGATGAGCCGGGCGGCGTTCCCCAAGGAGCGGGAGAAGGGGATGCGCGTCGAAGACCGGCGGCGCAACTACGAGTGGGCCGTCGCGCCGTTCCCGTCCGCCGCCGAGGGGGGCGAGGACGCCACCTACACCGGCTTCGACGTGCTGGTGATCCCGCGCGGGGCGGCGCACCGCGAGGAGGCGTTCGAGTTCATCGCGTACGTCAACCGGCAGGACGTGATGGAAAAGCTCTGCTCGCTCCACTGCAAGAACTCGCCGCTGGCGAAGGTGAGCGAGAGGTTCCTGCGCGAACACCCGAACCCCTACATCGACGTGTTCGAGAAGCTGGCGAGCAGCCCGAACGCGCGGCCGGTCCCGCCGGTGCCGATCTGGCCCGAGGTGAACGAAGAGATGAACAACACGATCCAGCGCATCTACCTCCTGGAGGCGGAGCCGGAGGCGGCGCTGAAGGAGTCCCAAGCGCGCCTGACGGAGAAGTGGGACCGGTTCCGGGCGCTTCAGAGCGCGCGTCAGGGCGAAGCCGCGGCGAGGGGGGGGCGGCAGTAATGGCGGGAATGCGAGGCGCGGAAGGGCGCAACCTCGGGAAGGGGCTGGCGTTCCTGTCGCCGTGGCTGATGGGGTTTCTGGTCTTCACCCTGCTGCCGGTGGGGCTGTCGTTCTACTACAGCCTGTGCGACTACTCGCTGCTGCAGCCGCCGCTGTACGTCGGGGCGGCGAACTACCGGGACCTGATGGCGGACCCGGTCTTCTGGAAGGCGCTGAAGAACACGTTCTGGTACGCGCTGATGGCGCTCCCGGCGGGGATGCTGGTGTCGCTGGGCCTGGCGCTGCTGCTGAACGCGCCGATCGGGGGGCAGGCGATCTACCGGACGATCATCTTCCTGCCGTCGCTGGTGCCGACCGTGGCGTCGGCGATGCTCTGGCTGTGGCTGTTCAACGCGAAGCTCGGGCTCATTAACACCCTGCTCGGGTTCGTCGGCATCGAGGGGCCGGGCTGGCTGACGACGCCGGAGTGGGCGATGCCCGCGCTGGCGCTGATGAGCCTGTGGGGCGTGGGGCACACGGTCGTCATCTACCTCGCGGGCTTGCAGGACGTGCCGAGGGAGCTGTACGAGGCGGCGGAGCTGGACGGCGTCGGCCCCGTCAGCCGCCTGATGAACGT
>DATLHN010000713.1:0-4748 GCA_035539875.1 Armatimonadaceae bacterium | reverse complement strand
GTCCGATCCTGCATCCGATTCCTCCGTCTGGTCGCCCCGCTGTTTCGGGCGTCTCGCGCCGCCGCTACCGATAGCGGTTCCAGACCGCCAGCGCGAATAACGCGGTCAGGATAATCGGGGTCGCGACGGCCCAAGACGGCGTCGTCAGGAGGAACATGAACGCCCATACGCAGCCCATCAGGAACAGGTAGAAGCACCCGCACGCGATGAGTCCGCACCAGTACACGATGTCGTGTACCTCCGCGCCGAACGCCCAGGCGATGCTGCCGCCGATCAGCAGAATGCACCCCAGATACGGGATGAGATACATGGTTCGCAATCCTCCGCGCTGCATCACGCGCGCGAGGACCGAAGTTGTGCAACGCCACGTGGAGGCGGGGGGAGCCCGTGCCGCTACGAGAGTTCATCGCGAACCGATGGGGGATGCGAGCACGAGACGGGAATGCGGGGGAAGGAGGCATCCGCCTGGAGACTCGGGTGGTAAGTACCCCCGTCACGCATTAGAATAGGGGTGAGAAAGACACACGACTGAGAGGCGACATGAGCGACGACACCAACCCCGACGTTACCACCGATCCCACCGCCAACTGGCGGTTCGACACCCTCGCGCTGCACGCGGGGCAGAAGCCCGACGCGGCGACCCTAAGCCGCGCGGTGCCGATCTACCAGACGAGTTCGTACGTGTTCCTCGACGCCCAGCACGCCGCCGACCTGTTTGGGCTACAAATGAACGAGAATACCCAGAAGTTCGGCAACATCTACACGCGCCTGATGAACCCGACGACCGACGTGCTGGAGAAGCGCATCGCCGCGCTCGAAGGCGGCATCGGCGGGCTGGCGACTGCGTCCGGGCAGGCGGCCGAGACGCTGGCGATCCTCAACATCCTGAACGCGGGCGACCACATCGTCTCGTCGGCTGCGCTCTACGGCGGCACCTACAACCTGTTCCACTACACGCTGCCCAAACTCGGCATCGAGACGACGTTCGTGGACCCGGACGACATCGACGCGTTCGCGAAGGCGATCCGGCCGAACACGCGCCTGGTCTACGCCGAGACGGTAGGCAACCCGCTCCTGAACGTGCTCGACATCGAGAAGGTGGCGGGGGTCGCGCACGCGCACGGCCTCCCGCTGATGGTCGACAATACCACGCCGTCTCCCGCGCTTGTCAACCCGATCCAGTACGGCGCGGACGTGGTCGTTCACTCGGCGACCAAGTTCATCGGCGGTCACGGCACCAGCATCGGCGGCCTCATCATCGACTCGGGCAAGTTCGACTGGGCCGCCTCGGGCAAGTTCCCGGCGTTCACCGAGCCGGACCCCAGCTACCACGGCCTCGTGCTGGCCGGGCTGCCGGAGCCGCTGCGCTCGATGGCGTTCATCCTGAAGGCGCGCCTCCAGGGTCTTCGCGACATGGGCGCGTCGATGTCGCCGTTCAACGCGTTCCTCTTCCTGCAGGGACTGGAGACGCTGCACGTGCGCATGGAGCGGCACTGCGCGAACGCCCTCAAGGTGGCGACGTTCCTCGCCGAGCACCCGAAGGTCTCCTGGGTCAACTACCCCGGCCTGCCGTCCCACGGGTCCCACGGACTGGCCCAGAAGTACCTGAGGAAGGACGTGCAGGGGCGCACCCAGTACGGCGCGCTCCTCGGCTTCGGCGTGAAGGGCGGGGCGGACGCGGGCCGCGCGCTCATCAACAACGTCAACCTCTTCTCGCTGCTGGCGAACCTGGGCGACGCCAAGTCGCTGATCATCCACCCGGCGTCCACGACCCACCAGCAGCTGACCGAGGCGGAGCAGGCGGCGACCGGAGTCACCCCGGACTACGTGCGCCTCTCGGTCGGCATCGAGGACCCGGCGGACATCATCGAAGACCTCGACCAGGCGCTCGGAAAGATCTGACACCCGCCGTACGTCGAAATCGCGCCTGCAACAAGCCCTACTGCGTTTGCGAGCCGGAGGCGCTTGTCGCCAGCTGGCAGGTGTGTAATACCTCGGGCCTGCCGCGCGTCCGTGCGCGGCAGGCCCGAGGTTTTCCAGACGGAGAAGTTCGCCGTTCGCCGCCCCGGTCTACTTCTTCTTCGGCACCACAGTAATGTTGTACGTGATATCCTGCTTGGCCGTGAAGAGTGGCAGGCCTGTCACCGGGTCCCGGGCGGTGATCGAACCGCCGAATTTGAGCACATGTTTTCCGACCGAGAGCGGCGGGAGCGCGACGTAGTAGCCGTCCTGCACTGTGACGACGTCGGACGGAAAGACGCCTGTGTTCAGGCTGGTATCGTAGTTGAAGAAGCCGTTGATGTTGTCATTATCAAAGTAGCGCACGATGAAGCCTTCGTCCCAGAGCTGCCGACCCGCGTACGGGTTCCGGATAGGCTTGCCGTCCACCGTGCAGAACAGGTAGTCGACGTTGTCGTACATCTCAATGATGCTGTATCCCGGGTAGCTGGTCAGCAACTCATACGGTGTGAAGTTCGTCGGTGGTAGCCCGAGGGGGGCGGTATTGTCCGCATTTGAGTTCACGAGTGGGAAGAACAGGTGCGTGCCCGCCGGGATCGTGATGTCACGCGTGATCGTGTCCGGCCCGAAACCGAAGAAGATGCCTCCCAGGAAGAAGACATGATCGGAACCTGTGTCCGCACCTTTTTCGGCGAAGGAGCCGTCGATCTGCGCAATGGGGTGGGTCGCTATGGGGATGGTGAGCGCCCAGCGCATCCACCGTGCGGCCCACTCCTTCTGGGAGATGCCGACGAGATTGGCCTGCGCCGGATGGGACGGTGCGTACTGCGCCCGCGCCGACGGGGTGGCGGAGAGGATGCCGAGCGCGACGCTGCAGAGAAACCACAGTGCTGAAAGGAGAGAGGCGCGCGCGACAGGCGCAGCGCGCTCAGGTCGGTTGTTCAACAGAGAACCTCCTTTGGATGCTGTTGTGGAAGTCGGAGATAGCGTCTTGCGAACTACCCTGCCTGGCCGCTTGATGATACCACTGCTTACGGTAATAATACGAGGTTGCTTGTGGTTATTTTTGGCGTAGTTGGAAGCTGAAAGACCCCGTTGACATTTAAAGTGATTCTTATCACGAAGTTGCGAACGGGCGGTACAATACGGACATGGACAACGAGACGGAAACAATCCGCGTACAACTGAACTTCCCGCTGGAGCAGGTCAAGAAGCCGATCATCTGGCACCTCGCGCACGACTACGGCCTGATGTTTTCGATCCGGCGCGCGAGCATCGACATTCACGCGGGCGGGTTCACCGTGCTCGAACTGACGGGCACGCGCGACAACCTGGACCGCGGTCTGGAGTGGGTGCGTCAGGAAGGGGTCGAGGTTTCCGCCATCGGGCTCGACGGCACGGACGAGTGGGTGGTGCGCTGAACCCGTGCCCGACGACGCAGTGACTGATGCCCCCGAGGACGAGAGCGACGATTCTACCGCGGCCGAAATGCCCGGCGGCGGTACCCCGCCGGTAGACTCCGCCGCCGACGCGGGCAGCCTTCATCCCGACGACGTCCCGGCGTCGGTCGGGCTGGTCGAAAAGCGGGTCTGGTCGTTCGGCTCCCCGGAGGCTCCTTTCCTGTTCGAGAATCGGCAGGCGCTCGCGCGCGTGGAGGTGGCCTACGAGACGTACGGGAGGCTCGCTCCCGCGCGCGATAATGTCATCCTCGTCTGCCACGGCCTGACCGGCTCCAGCCACGCGGCGGGGAAGTACTCCTGGTCCAACCGCAGCGTCGGCTACTGGGACGGGCTGATCGGGCCGGGCAAGGTCTTCGACACCGACCGGTTCTTCGTCGTCGCCATGAACGCGCTCGGCGGGTGCCGGGGGACGACCGGTCCGGCCAGCATCGATCCCTCGACCGGCAAGCCGTACGGCCTGACGTTTCCTATCCTCACCATTCGCGACATGGTGAACGTCCAGGAGCGGGTCCTGCGCGAGCGGTTCGGCATCGAGCGCCTCGCCCTGATCGCGGGCGGGTCGATGGGGGGGATGCAGGCGCTGGAGTGGGCGGTGCTCTTCCCCGACCGGGTGCGCGCCGTCGTGCCCATAGCCACCTGCGCCCGCCTGAGCGCGCGCGGCATCGCCTTCAACGAGATATCGCGGCGCGCCATCATGCTCGACCCGGAGTGGCGGCGCGGGGAATACTACAGCGTCGAGGGCGGTGGTCCGCGCGACGGGCTGGCGCTGGCGCGCATGGTCGGCACGGTCACCTACCTGTCCGACCCCATCCTCCAGCAGATGTTCGGCCGAAAGCCCGCGAGCGAGCAGAGCGCGCTGGAGCACGACCTGCACGCGCGCTTCGACGTCGAGCGTTACCTGCACGACGAGGGCGAGGCGCTGGTCCGACGCTTCGACGCGAACTCCTACCTCTACCTCTCCAAGGCGATGGACCTGCACGACGTCTCGCGGGGCTTCCCGTCGCTCGCGGACGCCCTCGGGCGCGTCACCGCGAAGTCGCTCTTCGTGGCCATCTCCTCCGACGACCTGTTCCCGCCGTACCAGACCGAGGAGATGGTGGGCATCCTGCGCGCTCACGGGCGGGACGTACGCTCGTTCCTGGTCGACTCGCTCTACGGCCACGACGCGTTCCTGGTAGAGTACCGCAAGTTCCTGCCCGCGCTTCGCGCGTTCGTCCGCGAGGCCCTCGGGTGAGCCGCGAGGACCTGCGCCTCCTCCGGGTCCTGCTAGGGCAGCGCGCCCGGACCGCGGTCAACGCCGTCCGCTTCGCGCCCCGGTCCCACCAGTGG
>DATLHN010000712.1:0-5101 GCA_035539875.1 Armatimonadaceae bacterium | reverse complement strand
TTCTATGGCTTCTGAGAGCGAGCGGGCGGCGAGTCGCGAGGGCGCACCTGCCGACGAGGCGGAACTGGACGAGCGGCTTTCCCGGCCGACGGCGGGACTTGTCGCCGATTTCGCGCGTCTGGAGGGGGACGTCCTCGTCCTTGGCGCGGGCGGCAAGATGGGGCCGACGCTGGCCCGGATGGCCCGCCGCGGGCTGGACGAAGCCGGGCGCGGGGGGCAGAAAGTCATCGCCGTCGCGCGCTTCTCCGACCCCGCCGCGCGCGCGGGGCTGGAAGCGGGCGGCGTCGGGACCATTGCCGCCGACCTCTCCGACCGGGCGCAGATCGCCGCGCTGCCCGACGCCGCGAACGTGATCTTCATGGCGGGCCAGAAGTTCGGTACCTCGGGCGCGCCAGACGCGACGTGGATGATGAACTCCTACGTGCCCGCGCTGGTGGCGGAGCGCTACGCCCCGAGCCGCGCGCGCATCGTCGCCTTCTCGACCGGCTGCGTCTACGCCAACACGCCCGTCGGCAGCGGCGGCTCGCGCGAGGGCGACCCGCTGGAGCCGCTCGGGGAGTACGCCAACTCCTGCGTCGGGCGCGAGCGCATGTTCGAGCACTTCGCGCGCCGCCACGGCTCCCCGCTCGCCCTGTTCCGCCTCAACTACGCCGTCGACCTGCGCTACGGAGTCCTGGTGGACGTGGCACGCAAAGTGCGGGACGGGGAACCGATCGACGTGACCATGGGCCACGTCAACGTCATCTGGCAGGGGGACGCCAACGCGATGGCGCTGCGCTCCCTGCTCTACGCCAGCGCCGACCCCGCGCTCGCACTGAACGTCACCGGGCCGGAGACGGCCACGATTCGCGCGCTGGCGCAGCGATTCGGCGAACTGCTCGGGCGGGAGCCGGTCCTGACCGGCGTCGAGGCCGAGACGGCGCTGCTCTCCAACGCCGCGCGCGCGCACGCCCTGTTCGGGTACCCCGAGGTGCCGCTGGAGACTCTGATCCGCTGGGTGGCCGGGTGGCTCGGCACGGGCGGACGCCTGCTGAACAAGCCCACTCACTACGAGACCCGCGACGGCAAGTATTGAGTCGCCGGGTATCATTTCACGAGATCGCAACGAGAGAGACCCGTATCATGCCGACCACAACCGCTGCCGCACCGACCACCGAGTCGCCCCGCGTCGCGCCCGCCGGGCTGGACCTGCGCGGCCACATGCTCGCCGGTCAGGTCATCCCCGCCAGCCCGCTCGCCCTCGACGCCGCGCGTCGCCTGGACGAGCGGCGGCAGCGCGCGCTCGCCCGCTACTACGTGGCGGCGGGCTCGGGAGGTCTGGCGGTCGGGGTGCATACCACGCAGTTCGCGATCCGCGACGTCGGGCTGTATGCGCCCGTGCTGGAGCTGGCCGCCGAGACGATCGACGCCGAACTGGCCGCGCGCCCTCGCCCGTTCGTCAAGGTCGCCGGGGTGTGCGGCCGGACCGAGCAGGCGGTGCGCGAGGCGCAGACGGCGCGCGAGTTCGGGTACCAGGCCGGGCTGCTCAGCCTGAGCGCGTTCCGGGGCGACGACGACGAGTCGGTGCTGGCGCACTGCCGCCGGGTGGCCGACGTCCTGCCCGTGATCGGCTTTTACCTCCAGCCCGCGGTCGGCGGGCGGGTCTTCGGTTACTCCTTCTGGCGGCGCTTCGCCGAGATCGAGAACGTCGTCGCCATCAAGATCGCCCCGTTCAACCGCTACCAGACGATCGACGTCGTGCGTGCCGTGATCGAGGCGGGCCGTGACGACATCGCGCTCTACACCGGCAACGACGACAGCATCGTCACCGACCTGCTGACCCCCTGGGAGTTCGCCGGGCCGGACGGTGTCCCAGTGCGCCGCCGCATCGTCGGCGGGCTGCTCGGGCACTGGGCCGTGTGGACGAAGCGCGCTGTCGATCTCCTGGCCGAGATCAAGGCGGAGGACGGGGTCGTCCCGCCGTGCCTGGACCCGAGCTGGCTGACGCGCGCGGCGCAGATCACCGACGCCAACGCCGCCCTGTTCGACGCGGCGAACCACTTCCGCGGCTGCATCGCGGGCATCCACGAGGTGCTGCGCCGCCAGGGGCTCCTGGCGGGCACCTGGTGCCTGGACCCCGAGGAGGCCCTCTCGCCGGGGCAGGCGGCGGAGCTGGACCGCGTGTGCCGCGCCTACCCGGAGCAGACGGACGACGCGTTCATCGCCGCGCATCTCGACGACTGGCTGCGCTGACGCCGGGCAAGACGGAAGGAGCCCGCGCGCGATGAGGCCGCTCTTCACCAACCCGCTGACCGCGGGCAACGCCCCCGACCCGTGGATGATCTACCGGGACGGCTGGTACTACTTCACCGCCACCCTGGCGCCGGAGGGCGGCGTCTGGGTCTGGAAGTCGCGCACGATCACCGGGATCGACCGGGGGCAGAAGACGAAGGTCTGGACCGCCCCGAAGGAGGGCGGCCCGGGCAGCCGGCAGATCTGGGCCCCGGAACTGTTCCACCTGCGGGGGCGCTGGTACCTCTACTACACCGCCAGCGACGGCGAGGACCGCAACCACCGTCACTACGTGCTGGAGGCGGAGACGGCGGACCCGCTCGGGCGCTACAAGCCCCCCGCGCTCGTCGACCCCGCCTTCGACCGCTACGCCATCGACGGCTCGGTGCTGGAGATGCCGGACGGGCGTCTCTTCTTCCTTTACACCACCGGCTCGCTGTGCATCGCCCCGATGAGGGACCCGCGCACCGTCTCCGGGCCGGGCGTCGTGCTGGCAAAGCCCGCCCTCGACTGGGAGCGCGGCTGGCTGGAGGCCCCGCAGGCCCTGGTGCGCGACGGGCGCGTCTTCATCGTCTACTCCGCGGGCCACTCCGCGAAGGTGGACTACCGGCTCGGGACCCTCCGCCTGACGGGGCAGGACCCGCTCGACCCGGCGGCGTGGCGGCGCGACCCGAACCCCGCCTTCGAGCCCTACGGGACGGTCTACACCACCGGCCACTGCTCCTTCACCCGCTCCCCGGACGGTCAGGAGGACTGGCTGATCTACCACGCCAAGGACACGACCCGGGAGGGCTTCGGTGGGCGTACCACGCGGGCGCAGCCGTTCACCTGGGACGCGGACGGCGCGCCCCGCTTCGGGCGGCCCGTACCCCCCGGCGTACTGCTCGCCCTGCCGTCCGGCCAGAAGGAGCCTTAAACCCGCGATGCACGACGACGTGATGCGAAGCTTGGACCGGCGCTGGCGCGCGCCCGCGCCCGCCCGGCGGCGGGTGCTGAGGGCGGCGACCTCCGTGTTTCTCCTGGCCTGTGCGGCCGCCGCGGCTCTGCCGGGACAGGCCGCCGGGGAGGAAGTCCCGCCGACGCCGGACTGGCGGTACCGCGCGGAGTTCCTGCGAGAACTCGTCCTCCAGGTGCCGGTCCTCCTGAAGGGCCAGGACCCGGCGACGGGGCGCTTCGGCAGCGGCATATGGATCGTGACCGACCAGAACGCCCTCCTGCCGCTCGCCGCCGCGTGGTCGCTGAAGGACCCCGCGAACCCTTACTACCGCGACCCGAAGGTCCTCGACGCCGTAATGAAGGGCGGCGACGCCCTGATCGCGGACCAGGACAAAGCCGGGAAGTGGGTCTTCCGCAAGAAGGACGGCTCGACCTGGGGCGACATCTACATGCCCTGGACCTACTCGCGGTGGGTGCGCGCCTTCGGCCTAATTCGGGAGGCGATGCCCGCGGACCGGCGCGCGCGCTGGGAGAAGGCGCTGACGCTCGGCTTCGAGGGCATCGCCCGCGACGAACTAAAGACCATCCACAACATCCCGGCACACCACGCCATGGGCCTCTACTGCGCGGGCGAGGCGCTGGACCGCCCGGAGTGGAAGCGGCAGGCGGCGGCGTTCCTGCGGCGGGTGGCCGAGCATCAGGACCCGGGCGGCTTCTGGTCGGAGAACCTCGGGCCGGTCGTCGGCTACAATTTCGTCTACACGGACGCGCTCGGGGTCTATTACGCCCTCTCGAAGGACCGCGCGGTGCTGCCCGCGCTCGAGCGCGCGGCACGCTTCCACGCCGCGTTCACCTACCCGGACGGCTCCAGCGTCGAGACCGTGGACGAGCGGCAGACCTACCACGACACGGTCGCGATGCCCAACGTCGGGTTCAGCTTCACGCCGGAGGGCCGCGGCTACGTCCGGAGCCAGTGGGAGCGCCTTGCCGCCCGGCGCAAGCCGGGCGAGAAGAAGCCGATCCTGAGCGGCGACATGGCCGCCTCGTACCTCCTCTACGGCGAGGAGGGGACCGCCGCGCCGCCGCCCGCCGACCGCGAGAAGGGGCGCTTCGTCCTCGGGAAGAGCGACGCGCTGGTGGAGCGGAGCCGACCCTGGTTCGTCGCGCTGTCGGCCTACCACGCCCCCGTGCCGAACAGCCGCTGGATACAGGACCGGCAGAACCTGGTCAGCCTCTTTCACGACCGGGTCGGGCTGATCGTTGGCGGCGGCAACACGAAACTCCAGCCGCTCTGGAGCACGTTCACCGTCGGCGACATGTCGCTTCTCGCGCACAGGCCCGGCGACGAGAGCCCGGACTTCACGCCCCCGGCGGGCATCTACCACGTCCCGACGCGGGCGGCCCTCGGCGGCGAATCCGCCGCCCCCGCGCTGGCCCTGACCTACGGCCCCGCCGCCGCTTGCCGGGTGGAGGTGCGGCCCGGCGCGGACGACGCCGCGACGCTCGCCTACGCCTGTGACTTGGCCACGGTCGGCGGCTTGCCGGTCACGGCGCACGTGCCGCTAATCCCGCACGTCGGCGGCGCGTGGAAGACCGCCGCCGGGAAGTCGGGCAAGCTGGGCGCGCAACCGGTCCGGCTCACGGCGGAGGAGGCGGGCGGCTGGTTCGAGCACGCCGGGTGGCGGATCACCCTGCCGCCGGGCGCGACCCTCCGGTGGCCGGTCCTGCCGCACGATCCCTACACGAAGGACGGCCGCGCGAAGATCACTCAGGGGCGCATCGTCCTGAGCCTTCCGCTGAGCGCCGAAAGCCCCCGCCGGGAAGTGACGGTCACGGTCCTCCCGACCGGTCCCCTATGAAGATCTCGCGAACGGAGTTTCTCACCCTCATGGCT
>DATLHN010000711.1:0-5229 GCA_035539875.1 Armatimonadaceae bacterium | reverse complement strand
GGTTTCGCCGCCCCCCAGCCGGTGTTCCCGGGCGTACTCCCGCAGCCTGTCCTGAAGCTGGTAGCGGGCGCGGGCGAGGCGCGAGCGGATCGTGCCGATGGGCACGTCCAGCAGACGCGCGGCCTCCTCGTAGGAGTATTCTTCCACGTCCACCAGCAAAACCGCGACCCGAAGCGGCTCGGCGAGGGCGGCGAGCGCCTTCTCCAGCGGCTCGTCCAGGGTGCGGCGCTCCAGCGCGCGGTCGGGCACCTCGCCCGGCGCGGCGTGCGTGCCGGGCGGGCCGACCTCGCCGCCCGCGGTGAGCGTGTCCACGTCCACCCCGGCCTCCCACTTCACGCGCCGCCGGTAGTCGTTGATGAAGAGGTTGGTCACGATGCGCAGGAGCCAGGCGCGCGCGCTGCCGCCCTCGTGGAACTGGCCGTCGAGGTAGGCAGCGTAGGCGCGCACGAGCGCGTCCTGCACCAGGTCCTGCGCCCGGTCCTCGCTGCCCATCGTCAGGCGTCGGGCGGTGCGGAGCATGTCGGCCTCGTGGCGCAGCGCCATCTCGGCGAACGCCGCGCGCCGCCGCTCCGCCGCCGTTTCCTGCTTCTGCCGGAATAGCCCCATCGCCCCTCCCATCGTACGAAACGCCGTCGTCACGACCGGAGAACAAACGGGAGGGCGCGGGAAGTTCCGCCGGGTCGGCTCTTACGCGCCCTTCAGGTAGTCGTAGACGGACTGTGCGGCGGCCCGGTTCATTCCGGGGGCCTTCGTCAGGTCGTCCAGGCTGGCCTGCTTCATCCGCTCGACCGAGCCGAAGAACTTGAGCAGGTTGCGGCGGCGCAGCGGGCCGATGCCGGGGATCTCGTCCAGCACCGACATCTGGGCGGCGCGGCCCCGGACGTTGCGGTGGTAGGTGATGGCCCAGCGGTGGACCTCGTCGCGCACGCGCTGCAACAGGAACAGGGCAGGCGAGTTGCGCGGCAGCTCGATCGGCTCGTCTCGGCCCGGCACGTAGACCAGTTCGAACTGCTTCGCCAGCCCGATCATGGGGAAGACGTAGCCGAACTGCTTCATCGCGTCCTGGGCCGCGGAAAGCTGCCCCTTGCCGCCGTCGATCAGGATCAGGTCGGGCGAGGCGGTGAACTTCGGGTTGCCCTCGGCCATCTGGTTGAAGCGGCGGGTCAGCATCTCAAACATCATCGCGAAGTCGTTCGGCTCGCCCTCGCTCATCTCGATCTTGAAGCGGCGGTAGTCCGCCTTCTTCGGCTTGCCCTCCTCGAAGACCACCATGCCGCCGACCGCGTGCCGCCCCTGGATGTTGGAGTTGTCGTACGCCTCGATGCGGCGCAGGAGGTTGTCGGGCATGCCGAGGGCCTCGGCCAGCTCGCGCAGCGCGCCGTCGAGGCGGCTCTGCTCCGCCGCGCTGGCGGCCTTGATCTGGTCGAGGGCGAGGCGGGCGTTGGTGGCGGCCATCTCCACCAGGCGCTTCTTCTCGCCGCGCTCGGGCACCTGCAGGGTCACCTTCGCGCCCTTCTTCTGGCGCAGCCAGGACTCGATGATCTCCATCTCCTCGACGTGCGCGGGCAGGAGTATCTCGGAGGGGACGTAGGAGGCGTCCTGGTAGTACTGCTTCACGAACTCGCCGGTCGCCTCCTCGATGCCGCCCTCGCCCTCGGTGCCGTCGAGCAGGAAGTGCTCCTGCCCGATGAGGCGTCCGCCGCGCACGAAGAACATCTGGACGATCGCGCCCGCGGGGTCGGAGACGACCGCCATGACGTCGCGGTCGCCCGCGGTGGTGTCCACGACTTTCTGGCGCTCGACGACGGTACGCACCGACTGGATGCGGTCGCGCAGCTTGGCGGCGCGCTCGAACTCCAGGTTGTCGGCGGCCTCCTCCATCTGGCGCTCCAGGTCTTTTATCAGCTTCTCCTGCCGCCCGGAGAGGAACAGCTCGGCGTCGCGCACCCCCTGGGCGTAGCGGTCCCTGTCCGCCATGCCCGCGCAGGGCGCTTCGGGGCAGCGGCCCATGTGGTGGTACAGGCAGGGACGCTGCTCGGGCTTGTTGGTCCAGTACTTCTTGCACGTCACCAGCGGGAAGAGGCGGTAGACGAGGTTCATCGTCTCGCCGACCGCGTGCGAGTTGGTGAACGGCCCGAAGTAGCGGTTGCCGTCGCCCTGCTTGACGCGCCGGGTGATGAGCAGGCGCGGGAACGGCTCGCTGGTGGTGAGCAGGAGGTAGGGGTAGTGCTTGTCGTCGCGCAGCCGGACGTTGTACTTGGGCCGGTGCTTCTTGATCAGGCTGCACTCGAGGATGAGCGCTTCCAGCTCGGTGTCGGTGACGATCCACTCCATGTCGACGATGTTGGCGACGAGCCGCTTCGTCTTCGGGGTGTGGTTGGCGGACTTCTGGAAGTAGGAGCGAACGCGGTTGCGGAGGTTGATCGCCTTGCCGACGTAGATGATGGTCCCGTCCCGGTCCTTGTAGAGGTAGCACCCGGGCAGGGTCGGCAGGTTCTTGAGCTTCTCGGCGAGCGTCAGCTCGCCCGGCGCGGGGTTAGCGGGCGTGGGATTCGGGGACGGCATGGCAAACATTATTTTACCGCCGTTTCCCGGATGCGGGCGAGGCTATGGAAACAACACGGCCCCGGCTCCCGAAGGAACCGGGGGCCGGTGCCGGCGAAGGCTTCCCGGTACTTCCGCTGCCGCACCATCTCACGCGCCTGGAGAACGCTATCGGAGCGGGAGATGCGGGCGATCCGCTCCCGCATACCGCCCGTGTATCAAATCTCACAGCAGCAAGTTCATAACAGGCTTTAATATCCCGGAATAATCGGCCGATAAATTACGGTAAGAGAGATAGGGTGCACAGAGATGTGTGGAACTATCCTCCGCCAAAAAGCCTCTACGTGGTATCAGTAGCCGCGAGAGGGACGAGGGCGGAATCTCGCCGGGCAGTTCGGAAGAGCGCGGGCGGCGTCGGTGTCGGACCGCGTTCTCCTCACAGACGAGGAGGTGAGTGGCCGTGGTGCTGTTTATATACGTGCTGGTTGCTGCGGCCTTTTACGGGTACCTTTCCGCGACGGCGGAGCCGGACCCGAGCAGCGAACCGCGAAACCCGATACCGGGACGCTTTATTAAGCGCCCCGTGGCATAAACAAAGGCCGGGGGATTCCCCCGGCCTTTTCGCCGTTCTACCGTCCGCGCCCGTGCGCGCGCCGTCAGCCGCGCGACACGATCTCGTTGACGACCGCCAGCACGAACGCCAGCACGAACCACGCGATCGCGACGATGCGCGTGTAGTTCGAGAGCATCTCGTCGTAACCCGCCTTGCCGCGGAAGTTACCCCCGGCGACGTTCGCCACGCCCCCGCCGAAGCCCTCGTTGCGCGGCGTCTGCATGGTTACCAGAACGACCAGGACGAGCCCGGTCAGGACCACGAACGTGGTCAGGATTCCAATAACGATTCCCACTCGGTTTCCTCGGGAAGGTCGCGGCAGTAGGCCCGGGGCCTACACCGCCTCCTTCGCCTCTTCTTTCTTGTCGGTGTCGGTCCGCGCGGCGGGCTCTTCGTTGGTCACAGACTTCTTGAACTCGCGAATGCCCTCGCCCAGTCCCTTCGCCAGCTGCGGCAGCTTGGTCCCGCCGAAAAGCAGAATGACGATGGCGCCGATAATCAGAATCTCTTGCCAGCCGAAACCGTAGGCAAACGTCGGATACATGGTGTCTCAGGACTCCTTGTGCCCTTGACCGGAAGATGGGGTCGCCGCGACGCGCGTTCCCGCGTCCGTCTCCCCCCCGGCGGGCGTGTCAGCGGCGGCACCGTTTTCCGCCGCGTAGTGATAGATATCGTTGTCCCCGGCCGCCGTCGCCTCGTACGACGGGTAGGACGGCACATCGTCGGTCATCGCGCCCGGCATCGACTCCCCGTGCGACACGTCGGAGCGACCGACGACCGAAGGCGGCCCCGGCGGAGCCGGCAGCGCCGCCGCCGCCGACAGGTCCGACGACCCATCCAGGCTGCCCTGGGCGTACGTCTGCCCCTCGGGCGAGGAGTACTCGAACGACGAATCCCCGCTGTAGTTGTCCGGCGCGTAACGGTCGATCGAACGCTTGTCCCGATCGTAGTCGTACCGGTCGTAACTGCTACCGTGGTCCTCGAGGTCGAGCGCACGCTGCATGTCGCTGGACATCTTGCGCAGCTCGCGCAGGGCGGAGCCGACCTGACGCCCTATCTCCGGAAGCTTCGCTGGCCCGAAGACGAGGAGCGCGATGACGAGGATTATTATGATTTCCTGATAGCCGAGCATAGCGGGCAATGGGAGGACGGGAAAGTGGACGGGCAGCCGGACAGCGAATGCACCCGCGTCCGCGCCCGCGCGCCCCGATCCTTCAGACAACAATAGCGTAAATTGATCGGACGCAGTTCCCGAGCCGTGGGTCCATTATACCGCAGCAGGATTCGTGCCGCCCGCCCGTCACACGGCGAGCGGCAGCGTCCCGGCCGGAAAAACAACCGGACGAGCGGCGTGTCCGCACGGCAAATAATGTTTAAATTTGCGTGTAATTATGTTTACAAATTCGCGCATCGGGCAATAATCGCACCACCCGCCGCTATCGCGCGCGCGGGCTCCGGAAGGGACGAAAGGAGCAGTCGCCCGATGGGAAACAAGCCCACTACGATGCGACGCATCATGCCGCTCGTCGCGGCCGTCTTGGTCACCGGCGCGGGAGCCTCGGCCCGCCTGTCGTTCGCACAGGAACAGCAGCCGCCCCCGCCGCCTCCGACGCAGCAGCCCCCGGTACAGCCGCCCGCGCCACAGCCGGAACAGCAGCCCGACCTTCTCAAAGCGGCCAGCGACGACCCGAAGCTGAGCCGCCTCGTCACCGCCATCAAAGCCGCGGGCCTCGAGGAAACGCTCAAGACCGGCGGTCCCTACACGATCTTCGCGCCCACCACCAGCGCCTTCGCCAAGATGCCGGAGGGCGCGTACGACGACCTGCTCAAGCCCGAAAACAAGGAGAAGCTGGCCGGGATTCTGAAGTACCACATCGTCGCCCAGAAGCTCACCGAGGCAGACCTCAAGGAAGGCGCGGAGCTAAAGACCCTGAACGGGGGGACCGTGAAGGTCAAGCTCCAGCCCTCGCTGACCGTCAACGACGCCAAGGTCACCAAGACCGACATCCAGGCGAGCAACGGCGTGATCTACCACATCGACACGGTCCTGACGCCAGCGCCCGCCCCTGCTC
>DATLHN010000710.1:0-3888 GCA_035539875.1 Armatimonadaceae bacterium | reverse complement strand
CAGGCCAAGTGGAACCAGGGCTCCGGCTTCGCCGCCGAGGCGTACAACCGCCTCAACGGCTGGCTGCAGACGCCGCAGCCGCCGAACCCGTACGGCCAGGGCGCGGTCGGAGTCGGCTTCGTCTTCTGCGCCCTGCTGATGATCGCGCGCATCAAGTTCCCGTGGTGGCCGCTGCACCCGATCGGATACGCGATCACGTCGTCCTGGTCGATGAACCTGGTCTGGATGCCGCTGCTGATCGCCTGGGCGATCAAGGGGCTCGCGCTGCGCTACGGCGGCGTCCGGATGTACCGCCAGTTCATGCCCTTCTTCCTCGGCCTGATCCTCGGCCAGGTGCTCGTCGGCAGCGCGTGGCACCTGCTCGGCCTCTACCTCGGCATCACGCCCTACTCCTTCTGGGGCGGCTAGGCGGCGGCGACGGACTCGTCCGGCGCGGGGGCGGGCATCCGCCCCCTGTCGGACATCCGGCTGACGGCTATCTGCTGAGAGATGGCCCCCCGCTCGTACAGGGACAGGAGGGCGTCGTCAAACGTCTGCATGCCGACGCCGCGGCCCGCCTCCATCGCCAGGCCGAAGTCCGTGACGCCCGCCGCGACGAGCTGGCGGACGCGCGGCGCGCCGATCAGTATCTCGTGCGCCGGGACGCGGCCCGCGCCGCCCGCGCGCGGCAGCAGCATCTGGGCGACGACCGCCTGTAGGTTGCGGCTCAGCATGTCGCGGATGACCGGGCGCTGCCCCTCGGGGAACGAATCGGCT
Source organism: Armatimonadaceae bacterium (assembly GCA_035539875.1). Taxonomy (GTDB): domain Bacteria; phylum Armatimonadota; class Armatimonadia; order Armatimonadales; family Armatimonadaceae; genus CALEKU01. The sequence goes on along the minus strand of DATLHN010000710.1, from coordinate 3,132 downwards.
ATGCGCTGAACCGCCTCGGAAACGGTCGGCACGCTCAGCGTCACGAAGACCAGGTGGCCGGTCTCCGCCAGCGACAGGGCTAGCATGGTCGTCTCCAGGTCGCGCAGGCGGTCCACGTAGATCACGTCCGGGTCCATGTAGAGCGCGGCGCGCAGTCCCGCCGGGTGGTCGGAGATGTCCTCCCCGACGCTGCGCTGCGAGATCAGGCTCAGCTTGCTCTCGAACTCGTACTCGATCGGGTCCTCCACCGTCACGATGCGCTCGGCGCGGGTCCGGTTTATCTCTTCCAGCATCGCGGCGCAGAGCGTGGATTTGCCGCTCCCGGTCGGCCCGGTCACCACGACCAGGCCGCGCGTCAGTTTCGTCAGGTTCGCGAGCGGAAGTCCGGACGATTCGCCGATCTCCAATTCGTCGAGCGTCGGGACCCGGTTCGGGACGGCGCGCAGCGCGGCGGCGAGTCCGTTTCGGTCCCGCAGGACGTGCATCCGGAAGCGCCGCCCGCCTTCGCTGACCGTCAGGTCCGCGTCCCGCCGGGCTTCCGCGAGCGTCTGGCGGTGGCGCTCGCTCAGATGGGGCATGACAAGCGCCTCCATCGCGTGCGCGTCGAGTACGGGGTCCTGGTCGCGCCGCTCGAAGCGCCCGGCGACGCGAAAGACGGGTTTCTGCCCCACGACGAGGTGCAGGTCGGACGCCTGCGCCGCGCGCATGTGCGCCAGCAGCTCGCTCAGTTCCACGGTCGTTCTTCTCCTTGGAATAATCAGGTCAGCGGCGTCGGAACGTCGCTCGGCGGCGCGTAGGGCATCAGGTCCGGGGGCGCTTCTACGTAGCGGCTGACCGTCGCGGTCGCCGCCGGAAAGTGCTCCTGTCGCCGCAACGCCGCCACCTCCTCGCGAAGCCCGGCGATCTCGCGCCGCACCTCCGCCAGGTCGTCGGTCGTCGCCGGGCGAGCGGACTTTGCCGCCGCGTGTCCGGCCGAAGCCAGCATCGCGTCGATCTCGTCGGCGGCGCGGCGCAGCAGGCCGCGCGCCTCCATCAACTGCTGGGGCGTCGGGTTCCCCGCCGGCAACGCGTCCGCGACGCGCTGCCCGAAGCGGCTCCAGAACGACGTTCGGTAACTTGGCGGGGGGGCGTCCTCGTCCGGCGTCGGCGCAGGTGCGCCCACCGCGGTCGGCGGGCGCGGCGGCTCCGCGGGCGGCGGCACTCCATACGCCTCCCTCAGCGCCCCTTCGAGGTCGCCCGGGAGTGCCTGCAGGGGTACGACGACGCACCCCGAGGCGCGTTCGACCTCGTCTACGGCCGCCGCGTCGCGCGGGTCGTTCATCGCGACCCAGAGGCGGCTGCCGTCCCGCTTGACCGGCAGTACGTGGTGACGCCAAACCGTGTGTGCGGGAACAAGCGCCATGGCCGCGGCCTCCGGCCCGTGGGTGCGCAGGTCGATGAAGGGGACCCTCTCCGCGAGCGCCCGCGCCTCTACGATTTCGCGCGCCCCGGCGAAGCCCAGCTCCAGGAGAACGTCCTCGATCCGCTCGCCGGTCTTGCGCCGCACGTAGCGGGCGATCCGCGCCTGTTCGTCCGTGATCTCCTGCCGCTCGGCAAGTACCGACGCCGCGTCCGGCGAGGGGGGAGTGTCGAGACGGCCCGCCACGCGTGACCACAGGTCGGGCGTGGCGACGCGCCATTCGCGGGCCAGTCGCGACAGCGTCTCGTGGGCCGAAAGCTCCGCGCGGCACTCGGGGCAGGCGAGCAGATGCGCCCGTATCCGCCCGAACTGCCGCTCGTCCAACTCACCGTCGCGGAACCGGGTGAGGTCGAGGCGGACGGATTCGCAGGTGACACCGCCGCGGGGCGTCTGGGGTTCCGTGCGCGACGAGGGGGCCGGCTCGCTGCTGCTCACTTCGTGCCTCCTTTCTCCGAAGGGAACCAGGGCGCGAGCGCGCGGCGCAGCCGGGCAACGGCCTCGTGCTTGCGCGAGGCGACCGTGCCCATCGGACAGTCCAGCGCTTCGGCTATCTCCGCGTAGGTCAGTCCCTCGTATTCACTGAGCAGGAAGACGGCGCGCAGCGGCTCGGACAGGTCCATCACGGCATCGCGGACCACGTCGCCAGCGAATTCCGGGGCGAAGGGGGCGGCGGGTTCCGGGCAGTCGGCGAGCGGGAGGCTGCGCCGGTGGCGCGGGCTGCGGCGGTCGTCCAGACAGCGGTTGTGGACCGTGCGCAGGAGAAATGCCCGGAGACGACCACAGGGGCGGTAGCCGTGTCGGCCCGTCCAGAGCGTAAGGAAGGCGTCCTGGACGACGTCCGCCGCGGCGTCCGTATCGCCGCCGAGCATCCGCGCGGCGTAGCGCAGCAGGCGCTCCTGGTGGCCGCGCACGATCTGCTCGAACGCCGCCGGGTCGTCCTCCCGCGCGCACCGCCGCATCAATTCGTCGTCCGGTGAGTCCACGTTGGTGCCCCTGGTCCTTCACCATAGGAACGGGCGATCGGCACGGTTTCTTCGGAGCCGGCGGGAGTTTTTTCAGGGCAGGGGGGTGACCGCGACGTCGTCCAGGTAGAACATCCCCGCATTGTGGCCTTCGGCGACGAACCCGAACCAGCGAAGCTCGCGGAAGGCATCGCCGCACGGGACGCCGCGGAACGCCCTCGTCTCGCCGTCCGGCAGGCGAATAGCGAGGTCGTACGCGCCCTTCGCCCGGTCCCCGAGCGGACAGGTGATTTCGACGCGCACCCACTGGCCCGGCGGCAGGCGCAGCGTCTCCCGGCCGTTCGCGCGCAGGCCGCCGTCGCGGTCCACCGACAGCGACGGGCCGGCGGCGTACGGGCTGGCGGCGTCGCGCCACTCGTGGCTCAGCGTCGTGCCCGCCTCCCAGCGCAGGGCGAAGCGCCCGACGACCGTGCCGCCGGAGAGCTTCGCGCGGTAGTACAGGTGCGGGTTATAGGCGGCCTTCTGCCCCGGCGCGTCGGTCACCTTCACGCTCTGCCTTCCCGAAGCCGCCGTCTCGGTGGTGACGCGGACGTTCCCGCGGCCCGCGTCCGCGTCCTCGTTTACCACCAGGCTCGAGCCGGACGGGCGCTCACCGGGCGTCTGGTCCTCGAAGTCGTCCGCGAGCGGGCGCGGCGGCGGGGGAGGGGGGAA
>DATLHN010000709.1:0-6117 GCA_035539875.1 Armatimonadaceae bacterium | reverse complement strand
CGGCGGGGCGGGCGGGCCGCCCGGAAACTCCAGGAGCAGCGTACCCTTCTCGGCGTCGTAGACGCGGGTCTTGCCGTCGAGCGAGGCCGCGGCCACACGCTTCGCGTCCGCCGTCACCGCGACGCCCCATATGTCCGCCCGCGCCTCGGTCATCTCGCGCAGTTTCTGGCCGTTCGTGCGCCACAGGACGAGCTTGCCGTCCGCGCCGCCGGAGGCGAGGAACTGGTCGTTGGGCGCGGGCGCGAGCGCGAAGACGCCGCCCTCGTGCGCCAGGAACTCGCGCTCCTGGAAGCCGCGGCGCGGCGCGGGCTCGTCGGTCCGCGGCGGACCCGCGTCTTTTTCCGGGGCTACCGCCTGCACGCCGAAGAAGCGGATGCGCCCGTCGCCGCCCCCCGCGGCGAACCGTCCGGCGCGCGGGAACGACGCCAGGGACCAGATCGGCCCCTGCGACTGGTCGAAGTTCACGACGACACGCCGGAACCCGGCGTCCCATACCTTCACCTGATTGTCGCTGCCGCCGGTTACGAAGATGCTGCCCCCGTTCGCGGCGTCCGTCTTCGTCGGTACGGTCACGGCGAGGCAGCGCCCCACGTGCTCCGAAAGCTTGCCGACCTCCTTGCCGCTCGCGAGGTCGGTCAGGCGTACCGTCTCGTCGTCCGCCGCGGAGAAGAGCAGGCCGCCGCCGCCGCCGAAGGCGACCGCCTCCACCGTGTCGGCGTGCGACGCGACCGTGCGCACCGGCCTGCCCGTCACCGCGTCGACCACGGTGACCGTGCCGTTCTGGCCGGGGATGCCGCCGCCCGCGGCCAGCAGCTTGCCGTCGGGCGAGTAGGCCAGCGCCCGCACCCCGTCCTGCGAGACGACGTACTGCGCGACCCGCTGCCCGGTGGCGGCGTCGTAGACGGTCACCCGCTTGTAGCCGCCCACGGCCACCTTCCTGCCGTCGGGCGAGAAGGCGACGCTCCAGGCGGGCGCGGGCCGCACCGGGGCGATCGGTTTCGGCGCGGCGGGTTTCGGCGCGGCGGCGGCAGCCCCCTTGGCGGCCGGTTTCGCGGCGGCGGGCTTCTTATTCGGCGGCGCGCTGCCGTAGGCCACGCCCGCGGAGGCGAGGGCGGCGGCCAGGAGTGCGAGCGGGCAGTCCGTCAGGAGGCGTTTGCGGTGGTCCATCGTTTGGTTACGGGTCGTCGTTCGTGCTCGGCGCGCAGGCGCTTGAAGGCGGCCGCGTCGGTCAGCACCTCGTCGGGGCGCGTTCGGCTGCGCACCAGGAAGTCGGCTTCGGGCGGATAGCATGCGAGCGGGACGCCGCCCGCCTCGGAGGGCACGGATTCGCCCTCCAGGCGCGTGATCGGCGCATTCGTCGGGAGGGCGGCGCTCTGGTAGCGCAGGTCCATGCTCCAGCGCACCACGTTGGTGCTGTTGTCGAACGAGGCGTGCGGGGTCCGGTTCGAGAGCAGCAGCGCGCCGCCCTTCCGGACCGGGACGCAGACCGGGGCCTGCTCCTTCGGCAGGTCCGCCCCGGATATCTCCAGGTACGGCTTTCCCGGCCGGTTCCAGTGGGTCAGGACCGGCCCGCGGTGGGCGCGCGGCGCGACCCACAGGCAGCCCCGCTCCGGCGTCGCGTCCACCAGCGGCACCCAGACCGTCAGCACCAGCGCGTCGTCGCAGTACGGCTCGAAGTAGCCGGAGTCCTGGTGCCAGGGCACCGGTCCCTTGTCGTGCCCGGGTATCTTCGGGCGCAGTCGGTAGACGCTGCTCGCGATCAGCTCCGGCCCGCAAAACTGCTCCGCGACGTCCAGCAGTTTGGGGTGGGTTATCAGGCCGAAGAAGGCCGGACCCGCCAGCGAGCCATCCCAGATCGCCAGCGCCACCCGGTCCGTCTCCCGGCTGATGTGCGCCAGCCGCGTCTCGAAACCGTGCTCGTCGTACGGACGGGAGAGCACCCCCTCCCCGACGAGGGCACGGGCGCGCCGGTCCACCTCGTCCGAAATCTCGGCGATTACGGGCTGGAGGTCCTCGTCCGCGAAAAGGTCCTCGACCACGAGGTAGCCCTCGCGCTCGAAGAACCGCATCTGCTCGTCGCTGAGCCGGAACACGTTACTACTCCCCTTCCACGCTGACGGGGTCGCCCGCGCGCACCGGGCCGTCCTCCAGGACCAGGGCGCGCAGCCCGCCGCGCCCCGCCATGACCCGCGCCAGCCCGCCGAGCGAAGTCAGGCGCTCCAGGTGGGCGCAGGGCTCGCAAAGGCGCGTCCCCTCGCACAGGACGCCGCCGACCCGGAACCGCTTCCCGACCAGGGAGTTCAGGCGGACGCCGCGCGTCGTGAGGTTGCGCCGGGAGAGGCCGCCGGAAAGGTCGATCCCGTGCTCGGCGGCCAGCGACTCGATCACCTCCGCCTCGACCAGCGTCAGCTCGTGGTCGAGCGGGTAGTCGGAGAAGGTGCCCCCCCGCCGCCCGTAGCGGTCGCCGTCGATGCCCGCCCCCTTGCGCAGCATGGCGTCCGGGACCGGGCGCACCGGCCCGGCCGCCTCTTCCGCTATGTGGATCGCTTCGATGGTCCCGGGCATGGCCGCGCCTACGCCAGCGCCTGGTCGACGGGGCGGCCGCCGCGCGAGAGGGTGACGCGCACGCCTTCGGGCGACGAGATGCTCTGCGTGTAGTCGATGCCGAGGCAGTGGTAGATCGTGGCGGAAAGGTCCTCGGGCCGAACCGGGCGCTCCGACGGCTCGAAGCCGCGGTTGTCGCTCGCGCCGACCACGGTCCCGCCCTTGATGCCGCCGCCCGCCAGCAGGACGGAGAAGCAGCGCGCGTGGTGGTCGCGCCCGCCGTCGCGGTTGACGACCGGGGTGCGCCCGAACTCGCCCATGACCATGACCAGGGTCTTCTGGAGGAGGCCCCGCTGGTGCAGGTCGTTCAGGAACGCCGCCAGCGCCTTGTCGAAGTTGGGCAGCAGGTTGTTCTTGAGGGCGTTGAAGCCGTTGTTGTGGGTGTCCCACCCGCCGGACGACACGGTGACGAACCGGACGCCTCCCTCGACCAGGCGGCGGGCGAGCAGCAGGCCCTGCCCGAGCTGGGTGCGCCCGTAGGCGCTGCGCAGGTCGTCCTTCTCCTTCTTCAGGTCGAACGCCGCGCGGGCGTCGGACGAGGAGAGCAGGTTGTACGCCTGCTGGTAGAAGGCGTTGACCGTCCGCGCCGGGTCGGAGCCCTTCTCGAACCGCGTGAACGCGGCGTCCACGGCCTCGCGTAGGGTGCGGCGGCGGTCCATTCGCTCGGCGGTCACGCCGTTGGGCAGCTCCAGGTCGCGCACCTGGAAGTTCGCGTTGTTCGGGTCACCGCCCGGCGCGAAGGGGTCGAGCGCCGCCCCGAGGAAGCCCGCGCCCCCGTACATCACCGGCTGGGGAATGGCGATGTAGGGCGGCAGCGCGCTCCTGGGCTTGAGCTGACTGGCCGTCACGGAGCCGTAGGAGGGGACGCCGAAGCCCGGGAGCGGCTCGAAGCCGGTCATCATGTAGTGGGTGCCGCGCTCGTGCGCCGCCTCGGGGCTGGTCATGGAGCGGATGAGGGCAATCTTGTCCGCCTGCTGGGCGAGCAGAGGCAGGTGCTCGCTGATCTCCATGCCGGGCACCTTCGTCTTCATCGGCGAGAACGCGCCGCGGATCTCCACCGGGGCGTCGGGCTTCAGGTCGAAGGTGTCCAGGTGCGAGGGGCCGCCGCCGAGCCAGATCAGGACGGCGGAGGTCGCCGCGCCGCCGTCGAGGCCCGCCGCCGACGCCGACGACATGGCGAGGTACTCGGTCATGGAAAGCCCGAGCGCGGAGAGCATCCCGACCTTTACTCCCGAGGAGAGCAGTTCGCGCCGGGTGAAGCGGTTGTACTCCCGGCAGGCATTCGGATCGACGACGTTGTTCTCGGCCATGGTTCGGTACTCCGACTCCGTTACACGCTGTTTACAATGAAGAGCCCTAGGGGACGGGCTGCGTTCCTTACGCCCCGCCGGGGCCCGCTAACTCACGAAATAAAATTCGCGGGCGGAGATGAGCGCCCACATCAGATCCTGCACGACCTCGTCGCGCTTCGGCGCGCCCTGCAGTATCTGGAGCGCCGCCGCCATCTCCTTCACCGAGGGCGGGCGGCTGAACGTCTTCAGATAGAGCGCCTTCACCAGCTCGGCGTCGCTCACCTTCTGGTTCAGCAGGGTCCGCACCGTCCCGTTGTTCGCCTTCACCTTGTTGTCCACGTAGGGCGAGTTCAAAATGTGCAGGGTCTGTACCAGCGTGGGCTCGATCTTCGGCTCCAGGTTCGCCAGGAACTCGCGGTGCGAGCGTCCGAACGTGTCCAGGAAGTACGAGCCGACCGGCAGCGTCAGCTGCACCGTCTTCGTTTCGGCCGGGAAGTCGCCGAACCGCTCCGTGGTGCCGGTCGCCTGGTTGAGCGCGTCCAGCAGGACCTGGCCGAGCATCGGGCGCGGGTAGAAGTGGCTGAAGAACTTGTCGTCCAGCTTGTTCGTCGCGTTCACGTCGCTGGCCGTCTGGTAGGTGCGCGAGTTCAGGATGACCCGGATCGTGTGCTTGACGTCGTACTTGTGCGCCACGAAGTCTTTGGCCAGCGCTTCCAGCAGGCCCGGCACCGAGGGCGGCGTGGTCGCGCGCATGTCGTCCACCGGGTGGATGACGCCTCGACCCAGGTAGTGACTCCAGAGCCGGTTCACCGACGCCTTCGCGAAGTACGGGTTCTGCGGCGAGACGCACCAGTCCGCGAACGCCTCCAGGACGTCCTGCTTCGGGTCCGGGTTCTGGCCCGCGGCGACCACCGGCTCGGGCGCGCCCAGGAACGTCGGCGGGGCCTCCTTGCCGCGGTTCTTGCCCGTGACGCTCTTGTTGACCACGCGCGCGCCCGGGTTGTAGAAGACGTCCAGCTCGCCGTCCAGACCGCCGCCGCGCGCCCCGACCTTGCCCAGGAACGCCGCGAAGTTCCAGTAGTCGTCGGTGGTCCAGCGGTCGAACGGGTTCTTGTGGCAGCGGGCGCAGGACATGCGCAGGCCCAGGAACGCCTGCCCCACCGTCTCCATGCGGTCCTCGGGCGTGCGGTCGATCCGGTAGAAGTTCGCGGGGCCGTTCTGGTAGGTGGAGCCACGCGCCAGGACGATCTGCTTGACGAACTGGTCGTACGGGACGTTCTCACGGACGGCGTCGCGGACCCACTCCTCGAACAGGGCCGCGCCGCGCTGTCCGCCTATCTGGTTGCCCAGGTTGCGCGGGTGGATGCGCAGCAGGTCGCCGGTGCGCATGGCGCGCATGTCGACGTAGTCGGGGGAGTCGAGCAGCCGGTCGATCAGCTTCGCGCGCTTGTCCGGGGCCTTGTCCACGGCGAACGCCTCGACCTCGCTCGAGTCGGGAAGCTTACCGCAGACGTCCAGCGTCACGCGGCGGATGAACTCCCGGTCCGTCGTCAGGCGCGACGGCACGACGTTCATCTTCTTGAGGTTCGCGACCACAAGCTCGTCGATGAAGTTGTTGGTCGTGACCTTCGGGTAGGGGGCCTTGTCCTCGCGGGGCAGGGTCAGGAACGACGCCTGCACCGTGCCGAGGTAGCGGACGACGACGCCCGTGCCGCCCCAGCGCTTGCCGGTGATGGTGCCCTTCTCGTCGATCTTCGCGATCGCGGTGTCGCTGACCTCGTAGTTGGCGTACTCGGTGACGTTGCGCACCGAGCCGTCGCTGAAGCGCGCCAGCACCTTCAGCGGCACCTTCGCGCCGACCTTCGGCAGCGTCACCATTCCGGGCGTGACGCTGAGGGAGACGAGGGTCGCGTCCTTTTCCGCGTCGAACGGCGCGCCCGCGGCGATCCAGTCGCGCATCACGCGGTACTCGGGGGAGCCGACCGGGAAGCGCTCGCCGCCGCCGTGGGCGGCCTTGCCCGTCGCCTTCAGCAGGAGCAGGCTCTTCTCCGGCTCCAGGAAGTTGACGCGCCGGCCGCGCGCCCCGCGCACGATCGGCTCGTGGTCGTCCTGCGGCGAGAGGGTCAGCAGGGAAAGGGAAAGGCCGCCGCGCCCGCCGAACTTGCCGTGGCAGGCGGCCGTGGAGCAGCCCTTCTTGTCGAGGATGGGGGCGACGTCCCGC
>DATLHN010000708.1:0-11893 GCA_035539875.1 Armatimonadaceae bacterium | reverse complement strand
GTGCGGGCGGCCCGCAGGACCTCATCCGCGGAAACGGTCTTCAGCGTGTCCCCGGGACCGTCGATCACGAGGTTTTTCGGCCCGACGTGGCCCCACTTTCGCGCGGAAGTCGGCCCGCAAAGCTGGAGCGTGCGAACTCCGAGCGAGGACGCTATATGGCTGACTCCAGTGTCGTTGCCGATGAACAGGGCGAGGTGGGGCAGCACTCCCATCGCCTCGCGCAGGGAAGTCCGTCCCGTCAGGTCCACGACGGCGCTCCGCTCCGACATCGCGTCCTGCATCCGGGACGCGATGGCCAGCTCGCGCTCGCCGCTGCCGAGCAGCACGATCGTCGCCCCGTCGGCGGCGAGGGCGTTCGCGACGGTGGCATAACGCTCGGTCTCCCACTGCTTGCCGTCGTAGGACGCGCCGGGTTGGATGCCGACAAGTAGCGGGGAACGGTCTGAAAACGCCCCGTGGGCGTGCAGGATCTCAGCGCCGCGCGCCCTTTCTTCCGCGGTAAGCCACAGCTCGGGCGCGGGGTCGTAGGGGCCGAACTCGGACTCCGGGGCCACCGCGCGCACGATGTCGAGGCACGACTCGATCTCGCGCCGCGCGCCGACGTCGTACGGCACCGGGTGCGTTAGCATCCACCCGCGGCTCTCGGTGTCGAAGCCCGCGCGGACCGTGGCGCGCGTCCCCAGTGCGAGCGCGGCGGAGCGTAGGGAGCGATCCGCGACGAGGCATACGTCCGGGCGGCCCGCCTCCCCGCGTAGCTGGCGCACGAGACGGAGGTAAGCCGCGAGCCCCTTCTGCTTCTTCGGCGCGTAGGTGAGCACCCGGTCCACGAACGGGCAGTTCTGAAGAGCGACCGCCGCCGCGCCGCCGGTCAGGAGGGTTATCTCCGCATCCGGGAAAGCCCGCCGCGCGGCGCGGATGAGCGGTACGGCGACGATCGTGTCGCCCATGAAGTTGTGCTTCGTGATGATCAGCACGGAGCGAACGATGGTCGGGGGGAGAGCAATAGCGCCCCTCATAGCGCCGCCTCCTCGCCGCCCGCGGCGGTCGCGGTCGCGATCACGTTCAGGGGCACGCGCCGCGGCGAGACGCCGAGCATCTCCACGGCGGCTTCGAAGATGCGGTCCGGAGACAGCCCGGCGAGGCAGTCGAACCGTCCTCCGCAGGTCGGGTGCTTGCCGCACGGGGAGCAGGGGAGGGCGTCGTACAAGACCGTCGTCCGGCGCCCGGGGGGAAGGGTGCCTTCGGGGTTCCAGGGACCGGTCTCCGCGGGCGACGTCGAGCCGAACAGACCGACGACGGGCGTGCCGACGGCGGTCGCGATGTGCAGCGGCCCGGAATCGCCGGAGACGACGACGGACAGGCACGAAATGAGGGCCGCGAGCTGCTTTTCGGTCGTCCGGCCGATGGCGGAGACGAGCGGGGAGCGGGCGTACGCCACGATTTGCCGCGCGGAGTCCTCCTCTTCCGGACCTCCGAGCAGCACGCAGGAGACGCCCGCCGCGCTCCAGAGCTTGTCGGAAAGTCGCGCGAAGTGCGCTTCCGGCCACCGCTTCTGCGGGCGCGTCGCGCCGATCACCAGGCCGACCACCGGCGGCGGAAGCTCCTGGTCGCGCAGGAATTCTTCGGCGAACTCCCGGTCCTCCGCCGCCAACTCCACGCGGAGACGCGTCCGTTCCGGCGCGGCCGGGTCCCCGGGATTGTGGCCGGTCAGCGCCGCGGCGAGCCGAAGATACGCCTCGACGGCGTGTTCCCCGGGGGCGCGCTCGGCCACCGCCGTGGTGAGGAAGGGCGTGCAGCCGTCGTGGGAGAATCCGATCCGGCTCGGGACGCGGCTCGACCACGCTATCGCGGCGTTGGCGAGCGTGCTCTGGAACAGGATCACGGCGTCGTACTCCGCGCCGCGCAGGGTGTGCAGCAGGGTCTCCGCGCGGCCAAGTCCCCCGTGAGGGGGGCGGACGAAAAGCCGCGAGATGTGCGGCGATCCCTCCAGTATGGCCGCCGCGCGCTCTCCGGCCAGGACGTCGATTTGCGCCCCCGGGAGCCTTCCCGCGATGGCCGCCAGAGCCGGGGTGGTAAACAGGGCGTCCCCCAGGTAGTTCAGGTTTACCGCCAGTATTCGCCTCGGTTCCACGTCTCGTCTCATAAAAGGTCGCGAATGCCCGCCCACGTCTTGGGACAATGCCAACGACGCCCCGGTTTCATTTCGGCGGGACGGAACTCAGCAGTTTCAGGACGGCATCCCGGGCGGCGGAGGCCGGGATGCGGGCGAGGGCGTCCGAAAGCGTCGCGTGGCGCGGCCTGCGCTGCTCCGGCGGCGCGTCCCGCTCCGCCAAGTCCAGAACGACGGCGGGCGCGGCCCCCCAGTCGGGACCGGTCCGCGCCGGGTCCGTCACGCCGTACAGTCCGACCACGGGCGCGCCGACGGCGACCGCAAGGTGCGTCGGCCCCGAATCGCCGCCGAGGACCGCGGCGCAGCGCGCGAGCGTGGAGGCCAGTGTTCGTATGGTACCCGTCCGCCCGACGAGGTTCGCGGCCACCGCGCCGCCCGCATCCTCCACGATCCGCGCCGCGGTTTCCGCCTCGCCCTTCGAGCCGAGAAGGATGACGCGCAGTCCGTCCGATGCGAGTAGCCGCGCCACCTGCGCCCACCGCTCGGCGGGCCACGCCTTCTCCGGGGTCGATGCCCCGATGATGCAGCCGACGCGCGGTCCGTCCCCCGCCTCGTCCAGGAGCCGATCAGCGGCTTCCGCCTCCGCGTCCGCCAGGTACGCCTGTACCCCGGGCTCCCGCCGCGGGACGTTCAGCGCGTCGCAGAATCCGAGAAGTCGGTCCACCACGTGGACCCTCCCCCCGTAGGGAACGACCGGGTCCGTGAGGAAAAGCCTGTTTCCCTCCCTCCCGGCGTCCCACCCTATTCGTACCCGCGCGCCTGAAAGTCGCGTCACCAGGCCGGATACCAGCAGTCCCTGCGCGTCGAGGGCCGTGTCGAAGCGCTCCCGCGCGAGTACCCGCCCGAAGGAGACGACTTCCGGCGTGGCCTTCCTCTCCAGTTCATACACGCCGTCGAGGTGCGGGTTCCCCCGAACCAGGTCCGCGAAACGGCGCTCGACCGCCCAACTTATTTGGGCCCCGGGGCCGAGGCCGGCGCGCAGCGACTCGACCAGCGGGAGGGCATGGACCACGTCGCCGAGCGAACTGAGTTTCACGAGGAGCACGCGCCTGCTCGGTGCGCCGTCTGAAGAAGGGGGAGGCATCAGGCTGCATTATATAGCACGCGCCCGGCTCCTTTCCTGTCGTACAATGCTCACAGGAGAAACCGTATGCCCGTCCCCCGCCCGCACCGCCGCGGCGCGACCGCCGCCTTCCGTATTGCGGTCATCGCCGTTGCTGGAATCGCCGCCGTATCGGTTGGCATACCCGCCACACGGCCGTTCGGTCCCGCCGCACGGCAAGCCGCCGCCACAAACCCGCGAGGAACCGCCGTGATCGATCCCGCCGCGCTCCTGAACCCGTCCGCCGTTTCCGGCCTGGAGCGGACCGGCGCAAAGGCCGAGGTGGTAGACGTCGCCGGGGCCGGTTTCACGCGCGCCCTGCGGGTCACCCTGGAAAAGGTGGGGGACGACACGAACGCGACGCAGGTCGTCCTGCGAACGACCGCCTCGGTGCGGGCGGGCGACGGCCTGCTCGCCACGTTCCGCGTGCGCGGCGCGAAGAAGGGCGGCGGTCCGGCCACGCTCCAGTTCCTGTTCGAGCGCGGGTCTCCGCCGTGGACGAAGTCGGCGACGCGGACGGTCACCACCGCGCCCGACCCGGAGCGGTGGGTGGACGTCGCCGTGCCCGTGATCCCCACGGAGGACTACGCGGCGGGCGAGGCGACCGTCGCGGTCCGGCTCGCGTTCGGCCCGCAGTCGGTGGAGATAGGCGGCCTGGCGCTGACCGGGTTCGGCACGGCGTTGACGCGCGGCGAGCTGGAGGAAATGGCGCTGCGGCAGTCGCCGCTCGGGCGCGTGACCGTCCGGGTGGACCCGGGGGATCGGCGTCAGACCATGGAGGGGTTCGGCGGCAACTACGCGAAGGGGCGCTTCCGGATGGACACGCCCAACGACGCCGCGGGCGAGTACACCCTGGAACACCTCAAGCCCGCGCACGCGCGGGTCGGCGTCCCGCTGCCGCTCTGGGAGCCGCAGAACGACAACGACGACCCGCGCGCCGCGGCTGCGGGCGGGTTCAAGGATGAGGGCACGGCGAAGAACGTCTTCCTGCTGATGCAGGACCTGAGCAAGCGCGGCATCCCGATGGTCGCCTCGGTGTGGGACGCGCCTGACTGGATGGTCACCAACCCCGAGCAGCGCAACCAGCGGCTGGTTCCCCGCGAGAAGTGGCCGGAACTGATCGAGTCGATGGTACAGTTCCTCGCGGTGGCGAAGGACCGGTACGGGGTGACCGTGTCCTATATATCGTTCAACGAGGCGGACGGCGGGTACCACGTCAAGTTCACGTCCGCCGAGATCGCGGACTTCATGAAGCAGGCGACGCCGCGGCTGCGCGCCGCGGGCCTCAACTGCCTCTGGCTTGCGGGCGATACCGCGAACGGTCGCAACTGCGTCCCGTATACGAAGCCGCTGCTCGAAGACCCGGAGCTGAAACCCCTGCTCGGCCCGGTTTCGTTCCACTCCTGGGACGCGCTCAGCGCGCCCGAGGAGTCCTACCGCGCGATCTACGACCTGGCGAAGGCGCACGGCAAGCCGGTCTGGTGCATGGAGGCGGGCTGGGACGCCCAACTCTGGCAGCGTCGCCCGCCGATCTGGGACACCTGGGAGAACGCGCAGAACCTCGCCCTCGCCTACCACCGCTCGATCGCACTGGCCGGGTCGTCCCTCATCGACTACTGGGAGTACCAGGAGGACTACCCCCTGGTCGGGGCCGGAGGGAAGGAGTACCCCGCGCTGGCGATGGTGCGGCAGATGGCGGAAGCCTTCGGACCGGGGACCGTGATGCTCGGCGCGACCGCCGACAACCCGGCCGTCCACGTCCTCGCCGGCCGGGCGAAGGACGGCTCGGTGCGGTTGTGGCTCCTGAACGCGGGCGGCGAGGGGAGCGTGACGGTTTCCGGGCTGCCGAAGGAAGCGAAGACGCGGGTCGCGGAACGACTGGGCGGCGACGCCCTCGCACGCCCGGAGGCTGTGACCGTCACTTCCGCCGGGACGGACGGCCTGACCGTGCCGCTGCCGCCCCGTTCGATCTCCGTGATACGCGTCCGGTGACCTTCGCCGCGGTCAAGCGGTCCGGGTGATGATGCGGTTGTCGATCAGGCGGACGCCGTCCACGTGGACGGCGAGCGTGACCAGCGCGCGGTCGGTGATCTCCTCGACCAGCATCAGCGTCTCGGGGTCCACGACGGCGACGTAATCGACATCGATGCTCGGCTGGTTCGATTCCAGAAGGGTCAGGAGCCACTGCCGCAGGACCGGCCCCTCGTCGGTGCGCGACTCCGGCGTCGCGCTGTCGAGCATGTCCTGCGCCGTGTCGAGGAGGTAGGGGATGATCCGCGCCTTCTCGCGCGCCTCGGGCGACAGGCGGACGTTCCGGCTGGACATGGCGAGTCCGTCCGGCTCGCGCACCGTCTCGCAGGGGACGACAGCGACGTCCATCGACAGGTCGCGCACCATCTTCTCGACGACCTTGAGCTGCTGCCAGTCCTTCTGTCCGAAGTAGGCGCGGTCCGGCGCGACGATGTTGAAGAGTTTGTTGACGACGGTGGTCACGCCCGCGAAGTGGCCGGGGCGGAAGCGACCCTCCAGCACCTCAGTAAGCGGTCCCTCGACCAGCACCTTCGCCGCGAATCCGTCCGGGTACATCTCGGCGACCTCGGGCGCGAAGAGCAGGGAGCACCCGGCGTCCGCGAGCAGGGCGGCGTCGCGCTCCAGGTCGCGTGGGTACTTCTCAAGGTCGCGCGGGTCGTTGAACTGGGTCGGGTTGACGAAGACCGAGGCGACGACCGTCCCGCACTCCGCGCGCGCGCGCCGGACGAGCGCGAGGTGTCCTTCGTGAAGCGCGCCCATCGTCGGCACGAAGCCGACCGTACCGCCCGCCGCCTTCGCCTCGCGGACCTTGAATCGGACCGCTCCCACCGTGCCCAGTCTCTCCAAAACGCTCGTACCCCCTCCGCTGCTGGAATCCGGGTCATTGTACCCCGGTGTGCGGCACGCGCCCGCCCCGCGCGCGCGCACTACCGGCGCTTCACGACGAAGAGGCAGCGCGGGCAGATGAGTGTATTCGGGTACTGCGGAAGGAGGGTGCGACAGAGGTTCTTGACCTTCCGCTCGCGCAGGCTGATGGCCGTTTCGCCGACCAGCGAGGCGACCGCCGCGCCGACCAACGACATGACGAAGCCCGCCATCCGCATGCCGAACCCCAGGAAGTAGGGCCCGGTATCGTCGCCCCCGTCGTTGTAGGCGACGGCGTCGCGCCCGACGACGCGGTCGTACCCGTCCAGCTCGACGAGCGCCGTGCGGCAGTCAGGGCAGGGCACCCAGCTATTGTCCGCGATCCCGTACATGGTGCGAAAGTGACCTCCTCGGCGGAAACCCCGCCCGCTGGTTCTGAACCGCCTGCGGGCGACGGGTTGCACGCGAAAACGCCCCGGAGACCATCTCCGGGGCGTTTTCTCAGCGAAGGACTGTTTCGCTCGCTACACCGCGCTGGTAGGCGGAGGCGCGGGCGCGGCGGGCTTCGGGGCCCGCGTGGCAGCGCCACCGGTCGCGACGGGGGACGCCGCACGCCGGACCCGGCGACGCGGGCGCGGCGCGGCGGCCGAGTGGTTCAGGAAGCGGTAGGAACTGGTGCCGAGCGATTCCCGGGTGGTCGTGCCGTCCGCGTTCGTCACCACGCGCCAGGTCGAGACCGCGAACCCGTTCCGGGTCCCCCGGCGTCCGCCGGTGACGACATCCACGTTGCCCGGGGCGGCGCTGTCTACGCCGTAGAGGTTGAAGCTCAGTTTGCCGCCGCTGGCGCGGGCCAGGACGTAGACGGGCCCCTCCGTCGAGTTCGCGAACCGGAAGTCGATCGACCCCCAGTTGACCGTGGCGTCACAGCCCGCGGGGGCGTAGTGGACCGGCATGGAGTGGTTCCGCCGCTCCACGATCTTCAGGTTCGCCCGCAGGGCGGCGTTGTACAGGGTCGTGGACACCTGGCAGATGCCGCCGCCGGGCCCCGGGACCACCTGTCCGTCCTGGTACGTCGGCGCGTTCAGCCAGCCGAGGCGCGGCGTGCGCGGCCCGACGGTGTCGTTGTAGGAGAATACCTCGCCCGGGCCGAGCAGCGTGCCGTTGATGAAGCCAGCAGCCTTCTCGACGTTGTGGCGGCGGGACGCCGAGGACGAACCGTAGGAGGTGGAGTAGGAGCCGAGCAGGGTCCCCACCTGCCCGAGCATGGCGGCGGTGACCTTCGGCGTCTCCTCCTGCACCACCAGCGCCACCTTCTCGCCGTCGCGCAGGGCGTCCACCCCGGACTTCAGCAGGGCGGCCTTGGTCGCGGCCACGTCCAGCTTCACGCCCTTTCGCTCGGGCTTCGACAGGACCAGGACCCCTGAGGCGTCCATGCGCGCCCGCGCGTTCTGCGGGGCGACGCGCACCGCTTTGGCAACCGGCTCCAGGCGCTTCTCCAGCGCCTTCTCGTTCAGAAGGAACGCGGGCGTGATGTCCACGTCGCGCGGCCGGTTCGCCTTCAACACCTGCTCGAAAAAGTTGTCGTCCTTGCCGACCGCGAACGCCTTCTCCACGGCCTCGTCGACCGCGAAGCGGCCCCCGGCTTCGTAGAGGGGGATGTTCCAGGTGCGGCCCGACTGAGGGGCCACGAGGGTAACGGGCTTCGCGCTCTGCTCGCGCGTCCAGGGGCGCAGTTTCTCCCGGGCCTGTTCCGGGGTGAGCTCCGAAAGGTCGATCCCGGCGACGCTGACGCCGCGGGCGATCCGGTTCTGCCCGTCGGTACGGCTGGCAGCAGCGGCGACCGCGATGCCCGCCGCGAGAGCCCCGAAGCCGAGAAGGCTCGTGGACACGACGACGACCGCGATCCGGCCGCGACGACGGCGCGCGGGTGGCGGCCCCCCGGCCGGGGTGGCTTCCCCCGTAGGCATCGCACCCTGCTGCCCCTGCGAAATCTGCGTCTCCTGCTCCCGCTGCTGCTTCCCTGCTTCCATCTGGCCTGTCCGCCCTTCCACTCCAAGAAACACGAGGTACCGGTATTGTATCGGGTTTGTGTGCGCCCGCGTTAACCCCGAGCCCCGCTTTATTTTAGAGGGAAACGGCCTCCCGGATGTTTCGTGACAGTCGCGCGCGATCTCCGTCGATCAGCGGGTGATGGCTTCGATGTCTTCCGGGTGCCACTCGCCGGGGACGCGCGACGCCGCACTCTCCTTGCCGGTTTCCAGGGCGGCCAAGCGCGCCTTCAGGGTCTCCACCTCTCGCAGCAGCGCCTGGATGGCGTCGGCCTGAGGGTCGAGGGCGTTGAGGTTCTGGTCCATGACGAACGGGACCGCGGGCGCGGGCGCGGGCCGGGTGGCGGCGACGTAGACGCCGTCCTGTTTGACGACCTTGCCGGGGATGCCGACCACCGTGGCGTTGGCGGGGACGTCGCGCGTGACGACCGCGTTCGCGCCTATGCGGGCTCCGTCGCCGATCGTGATCGCCCCGATGATCTTCGCGCCCATGCCGATCAGGACATTGTCGCCGACCGTGGGGTGGCGCTTCACCTTCTCCAGGCTGCTCCCGCCGAGGGTCACCTGGTGGTACATGAGTACGTCGTTCCCGATCTCCGCCGTCTCGCCAATGACGACTCCCATGCCGTGGTCGATGAAGAAGCGCCGACCGATCGTCGCGCCGGGGTGGATCTCGATGCCGGTAAAGAAGCGTGTGGAGTTCGAGAGCCAGCGGGCCAGCGTCTTGAGGCGGTGCCCCCACATCCAGTGAGCCGCCCTGTGCGAGACGATGGCCCAGAGCCCGGGATAGCTGAGCACCTCCCAGAGGTTGCGCGCGGCCGGGTCCTTGCGGAACACCGTCTGGATGTCTTCTCGGAGGCGCTGGAACATGGCTCGCCCTTCGGCAACGGGTGTGTAGGGTAGCACGGGGCCGCTCCGGGCGGCAACCGGCAACAGTCGCTACAACGCTACGGGTGATTCCGTTCCAGGAGTCGCCACGCGCCGGGCAGGGCGATCGCGGCGAGCGTCGTCTTGATCAGGTCGCCGGGAAGGAACGGGACGAAGCCAAGCGCGAATCCGCGGCCTACCCCTCCCACGAACGCGGAGAGGACGAGCGACCCGATCGACAGAATGATGAGACTGCCGAGGAACATCCCGAGGCCCGCCGTCAGCGGCTTGCGGTCCCAACCGCGCTCCGCGAGCAGACCCGTCAAGAACGCCGCCAGCGGAAAAGCGAACAGGTAACCCGCCGTGTTACCGGCAAAGACGGCCGCGCCCGCCGCGCCGCCCGCGAAAACGGGCAGACCGGCCGCGCCCTCGGAGAGGTAGAGCAGGACCGCGATCGCCGCCCGTCGGCTGCCCAGCAGCATGCCCGTCAGCAGCACCGCGAACGTCTGACCGGTGACGGGAACGGGGATGCCGGGCAGGGGGATCGCCACCTGCGCGCTGAGGCCGACGAGCACCGAACACAGGACGATGAGCAGAGCGTCCACGGCGATGCCCTGCAAGGGCAGGACGTCGGCAAGCGTGCGGCGCGGCGAAAAGTAGCGAACGGCGGCTGACAAGAGCGCTTCTCTCCCAGTACTCCAAATTTGCCACCACTATATCACGATGGCCCCTGACCGGCTTCCGGGGGCAGGGCGCCCGCTCACGGTTGCGGTTGACGCTGGATCCATGAATCCCGGTAGGAACGCCGGGTCCGGGCCGCGAACTTGATCCGGGAGGCAGATCGCAATGACCGTCGCGTACGACCACACCGAAGAGGATACCCGGGACTGGTACCGGTATTACCTGACCCGCACCCCGGAGGGGCGGCGCGCGCTGCGCTGGTCGCGGCTCGGCGGCGCGGCCCTGTTCGGCGCGCTCGTCTTCCTGATGGCCTGGGCGCTGGCGCAGCCCGAGCGCGGGGAGTGGGGCTACATCGTTACGGCTGCGCTCGCGGCGGCGGTGGTGCGGTACACCTGGCAGGTGGCGTCGTTTTCGGCCGACGCGGCCGACTGGGCGCGCAGGTGGGCCAGATCCTCGACGGCGCGCCGGGCGGCGGCGGCAGGGCGCATATCGCTTTCGGCGACGGCGGAGGGACTGCGCTTCGTCTGGTCCGAGGGAGAGTCTCTGCTGCGGTGGGCTTCGGTCCGGAACGTCACGCGCACGGACGAGCACGTCGTGATCTACTGGTCCGACGACGAGGTGACCCTGATCCCCCACCGGGCCTTCGCGGACGGTGCGCATATGGACGCCTTCGCGACGCGGATGGAGAAGTACCGCTCCGCGTCCCTCCTCGCCGCGCCGGTCGATTCGGAAGCACTCGCGACCGCACCCCAATTCATCGCGCCCGCGGCCACGGGCGGCACGTGGTACCGGGACCGCCAGACCGTGGACACGGACGAAGTGACCCGCACGCGATTGACCCGCTGATCGGCCCGCGGAGCCGCGCGGCGGCGGTACAATAGGGGTATGGAATCGCTGACCGTCCTGCGCGAGAAGCGCGCCCCGAACGACACCTGGCAGGAGGACGTCTCCCGCCGCGTCGAAACCGTCGATCCCTCCCTCGACCTGGAGGCGGAGATCCGCCGCCTGAAGACGGAAAAGAACGCCGTCATCCTCGCCCACTACTACCAGGACGGCGAGATTCAGGACCTGGCCGACTTCGTGGGCGACTCACTCGCGCTGTCGCAGGCGGCGGCGAAGACCGAGGCGTCCACCATCGTCTTCTGCGGCGTCCACTTCATGGCCGAGACGGCGAAGATCCTGAACCCGGAGAAGCCGGTCCTGCTGCCCGACCTGGACGCGGGCTGCTCGCTGGCGGACCGCTGCCCGATCGACGTGTACGCGGAGTGGCTGAAGCAGTACCCCGGCCACACCGTGATCAACTACATCAACTCGTCCGCGGCGGTGAAAGCGGTCTCCGACATCATCGTCACGAGCAGCAACGCCGTGGACATCGTGCAGCAGCTTCCCAAGGACGAGCCTATCGTCTTCGGCCCGGACCGCCATCTCGGCCGATGGGTCGAGCGGCAGACCGGGCGCGATATGGTGCTCTGGCCCGGCTTCTGCATCGTCCACGAGCAGTTCAACGCCCGCCGCCTTCAGAAACTCGTCGACGCCCACCCGGACGCGACGATCATCGCGCACCCGGAGTGCGAGGAGGCGGTGCTGGACCGGGCCGACTACATCGGCTCGACGCTCGCGCTGCTGAAGTACGTCCAGAACAACCCGGACAAGACGAAGTTCATCGTGGCGACCGAGCACGGCATCTTCCACCAGATGAAGCGCTCGCGACCGGACGCCGAGTTCATCTGCTCCCCGCCGAACTCCGGCTGCGACTGCGCAATGTGCCCCTACATGCGGCTGAACACGCTGGAGAAGTTGTACCTCTGCCTGCGCGACGGCTACCCCGAGATCCGGATGGACCCGGAAGTTCAGGAGCGGGCGCTCAGGCCGGTCCAGCGGATGCTGGACATGAGCAAGAACCTGAACCCGGTCAAGCAGAAGGGCGACTGACCGCCTCCACCGGCGGCGGCGACGACGAAACCCCGGCAGCCTCATTGCTGCCGGGGTTTCGCCTTGGCGGACTTCTACTGCGGGTAGTTCGCCCTGTCGGCGCAGTCGCCGGGGAGCATCTGGTAGGCCGTGAAATCACTGTTCAGGCCGGAGAGGACCAGCTCCCGGTGCAGCTTCGTCCCGGGCACCGCCTTTGCG
>DATLHN010000707.1:0-30603 GCA_035539875.1 Armatimonadaceae bacterium | reverse complement strand
GCGCCTCCTCAGGCTGTGGGGCGAACCCGCCGAAAATTCGGATTAGCAGAGATCGCCGGAGGAAGACAGCACCGACGATTACGACATCCGCGCGGCGATGGAGATATCCGAGGTGTCGATGGACGCGGAAGCAGGAAGATTAATTCAGGAGACCGGGGACCGGGCAGCGGCGGCTTCAGCCCCGCACCTGCTCGCGTCGTTCTCACGGGGTAACAGCGCGGCGCACCCCGAGGAGTTCAGCGCGATCGACCGGGCGCTCGCGCAGGCGCAAGGCGAGACGGACGCCGCGCGCGCCCGCGCGGCCGGCGAGGAGGCGGAGCGGCGCGCGGTCGCGGCGGGCTACGCGGGCGGCATCGTGGAGGCGCTGCGCCTTCAGGCCCGGCTGATCCTGGCGGGGGACCATGCCGGCGACGCCGCGCTCCCCCTGCTCCACCGGGCGCTGGACCTCGCCCGTGCCAACGACGACAGCGCCCTGGAGGGGCGCTGCCTCAGCGATCTGGCGGCCGTGTACGACCGGCGCGGCGAACCCGCCCTCGCCATCGAACACTACCTGCGCGCGCGCGAGGCGCAGCGGACGTCGGGAGACCGGCGCGCCCTGAGCACGACTCTGAACGGGGCGGGAACGGTCTACTGCGCGCTCGGGGACTACCGCAACGGACTGACGTTCTTC
Source organism: Armatimonadaceae bacterium (assembly GCA_035539875.1). GTDB lineage: Bacteria > Armatimonadota > Armatimonadia > Armatimonadales > Armatimonadaceae > CALEKU01. Next base: position 29,933 of record DATLHN010000707.1, on the reverse strand, counting down.
GCGGAGGCGCTGGACGTCGCGAGAGAGACGGAGGACGCCGCCGCCGAGGCCGCCGCGCTGCACCACATCGCCCAGGTGCGGACGGAGCTGGGGGAGGCGCATGCCGCCCTGCCGACCGGCCTCGAGGCGCTCCGACTGAGCCGCGAGACACCTCTTCGTCCCCTCGAAATCGCCATCCTGCACACGCTCGGACGACAGTACGCAGCCCTGCGCCGCTTCGACGAGGCCGAGGACGCCTTCGAAGCCTCGCTCAGACTGGCCCGCGATGCGGGAGACCTCCAGGCGGAGGGCCGCGCCCTGTTCGGACTCGCGGTCGCCTACGAGCAGGCCGGGCGGACGACGCAGGCGCTGGACCACTACTGGCAGGCGCTGGACCTGGCGAAGTCGCACGGGCTCCGCGCGGAGCAGATCAACGTGCTCTACAAGGTGGGCCTCGTCTACCAGGGCGCGGACGACCTCGCCAACGCCCGGCGCTGCCTGAGCGAGGTCGTGCGCCTGAGCGCCGTGCCGCGCTTCTCCTCGCACCCCACCGTTTATGAGGCGCACGAGGCGCTCTCGCGTATCTGCGAAAAACAGGGCGACCTGGCGGGCGCGCTCGCGCACTACCGGGAGTACCACCGCCTGGAGCGCGAGCGCAACAGCCGCGAGACGCACGGCCAGATGGCGGCGGTGGTCATCAAGCTGGAGGTCGAGAAGTCCCAGCGCGAGGCGGAGATCGAGCGGCTGCGGCGCGTGGAGCTGGCCCGCGCGAACGCCGCCCTGCGGGAGGCCGACCAGGAGAAGAGCCGCCTGCTGGACCAGCTCCGCGCCCAGGCGACGGAGGACGGGCTGACGGGCCTGTTCAACCGCCGGTACCTCGAAGAGGCACTCAAGGAGATGTTCGCGGTGTACAAGGCGTCCGGCGTACCGCTTACCGTCGCTCTGGCCGACCTCGACGACTTCAAGGCGGTCAACGACCGGTTCGGGCACCGCGCGGGCGACGCTGTCCTGCGCGTGATCGGCGGCATCCTGCGCGAGGAGGTACACCCGCCGGAGATCGCCGCGCGCTACGGCGGCGAGGAGTTCGCGCTCGCGCTGCCCGGACTCTCGATCGCGGCAGCCCTGCCGCGCGGCGAGGCGATCCGCCGCCGCGTGGAAGACTACCCCTGGCACCAGATCGCGCCGGGGCTGGCGGTGACGCTCAGCATCGGGATGTGCGACGACCTTTCGGAGCCGCACCACGAACGGCTGCTCTCGCGCGCGGATGACCTGCTCTACCAGGTCAAGCGCGCGGGAAAGAACCGCGCGCTCGCCCGGTAGTTATCGGGAACGGGTCAGCGCCCCGCGCCGACCGTCACGGTCAGTTCGACGGGCGCGCCGCCCCGGAGCAGGCCGACCGTCACCGGCCGGCCCGCGACGAGGTGGCGGCGTAGCCCGTCCACGTCCTCCACCGGCTTGCCGTTCAGCGCGAGCAGCGTATCGCCGAGCACCAGGCCGCCCTCTTCCGCCGGGCTGGCCGGTTCCACCTGCACCACGAGCAGGCCGCGCGCCTGCGCCAGACCGTGCGCGACCCGCAGGCTGTCGGGCAGGTTCACGAGTTGCGTGCGGACGCCGAGGTAGCCCCGCCGCGTGGTCCCGTGCGCCTTCAGCCCGTCCACCACCCGCGCGACGAGCGGCGCGCCCAGCGCGACCCCGAGGCCGCGCCCGTACAGGCGGTTCAGCAGCCCCAGGACCTCGCCGCGGCCGTTGAGAAGCGCGCCCCCGGAAAAGCCCGGGTAAAGGACGGCGTCCGTCGTCAGGATGAACTCCGGCGCGCCGTCCGTCTCGGTCTCCTGCTTGCCGCTCACCAGTCCGAGCGTCGCCGTGACTCCGGCGTCTCCCGGCATCCCCACCGCCACGGCTATCTCGCCGACCCGCGCGTCCGAGGCGCGCCGGACCGGCGTGAGGCCCGCGGCCTCGACCTTCAGCACGGCGACGTCGGTGTCCGAGTCGCGGCCGAGGAGCGTCGCCGGGTGTCGCGCGCCGCCGTGGGTCACCACGGTCAGGTCGTCGTCCCGCTCCGTGCCGTGCGAGGTCGTGACGATCACCCCGTCCGCCTCCCACACCAACCCCGTCGCGGTCAGCGCCGAGCCGTCGTCCACCCGCACCAGAGAGGGGGTGATCGCGCCCACCGCCGCCGCCGTTTCGTCGCCCAGCCGGGCCAGCCAGCCGACTTCCGCGCTCGCTTCGTGCGACATTATCCGAAACCCCTTTCGGTTGAAACGCTCCCACTATACGGAATACGTAGGTGTAAAGGGAGCCGCCATCTACTTGATAAAGGATAGCGCGGCCCGCTGCCCGCCCGCACCCGCCGTTGGAGCGGGTCGGCGGACTGCTCCATCGAGGGGTAAGCCCACGGGAGGTTGTACTGTAGTGCATCGGAAAGTCAATACGCCGCGCTCCGCGGCCGTCACCACCGCCGGTCGTGCCGCCGTTGCCGTCGCTGCCGCCAGCGCGAGCCTGCTGCCGGCGGGCGGGGCGCTGCTGCTGGTCGTCCTGCCCCCCGCGCCCGCGCGGGCGCAGGAGACGCCGCCGGGTGCGGACTTCCGCAAGGGAGTCGTCTACGGCAGGGTCGTGGATACCACCAGCAACAAGCCCATCGCCGGTGCCGTCGTCGCCATCCAGGACAAGGACGGCAAGACCATCTCCTGGACGCGCACCGACGCCGAGGGCGGGTACGCGCTGGCCACCGAGGTCGTCAAGACCCTTCAGCTCGAGCCGAAGCGGCGCCGGAGTCTCCTGGGGCAGATCGCCGGGGGGATCGGCAAGGTGGTGACGATCCCGGTGCAGGTCGTCGGCAAGGCCGCCGACTCCGCGCTCGACGTGGTCAAGGGCGTCGACCCGATCGGCGCGGTAAAGGCCGCCCTCGCCGCCGCGGTGACCGCCAACACGCTGCCCGCCGTCGCCGAGATCGGCAGGAGCGCGGCGGCGGCGGTGAAGGCCGACGCCGAAAAGAAGCTGGACGAGGGCGAGAAGACCCTGACCGGCTCCCGCGCCGCCTCCCAGCAGAGCGTGGCGAAGAGCATCCTCGGCACCCCGGACGCGGCAGTGGCGAAGGAGCAGCTCCTGCCGGGCGAGATATTCCTCGCGGTCAGCGCGCCGGGCTTCCAGGACGTCCGCGCCAAGGCGAGCGCGTACTGGCTGGAGCCGGAGCAGGGCGAAGGAAAGAAGGTCGTGACGGGACCACGCGCCTGGCTGGAGACGGCGCGGCTCGCGCCCCGCGGGGCGGACGCTAAGAAGTTTTTGAGCAACATCGAGGACATGAACGTCGTCCTCACGGACCCGGTCATCGACACGACGCTGGTCCCGGCGGGGAGCCCGGTGCTGATCGCGGTAAAGGTACGGACGCCCGCCGGGCAGAAGCTGCCGCTGCGCGTCTTCGCGCGCGAGCGCAAGCGCGGCACGACGGTCGAGATGCGCACGCAGGGTGACGGTCTGTACGCCGCCTACCTCGTGCTGGACGCGAAGACGCCGATCGGCGACACCGTGGTCAGCTTGGCGGCGCTCCGCTCGGACCCGATCGACGTGGAGATCAAGAAGCACAAGACGCTGGACCCGATGCTGGCGATGGTACAGGACCTGGACGCGATGGAGGACGAGAAGAAGTTCGACGGCGACCCCCGCCTGTTCGCCGCGACGAACCGCATCGACGTCCCGATAACCGTTCTGGACCCGGAACGGGCGACCCCGAGCGCCCCGATCCCCGCGCCGAAGACGCAGCCGTAAAGCGGCGCGAACGCGACGCCCCCGCGGACCGTAAGGTCCGCGGGGGCGTCGCGTCTGGAGAGACAGGGTTCCTTAACGATTCAGTTCTGTACGGACGGATGGCCCCAGCGGAAGCCCCAGCACATCCACTCCGTGAGGTCGCCGGACCACTCGGTGTTCTTCGGGTACAGGACCGTGTACTTGTACCACTTGGCGTGGCCGTCGAGGTGGATGACGACCGAGCCCTCGTTGTGCCGCCCCTTGAAGTTGTTGCCCCACAGGCTCGCGCCGGGCCAGATGAAGTCGCCCGCGGGTGGGAAATCGATCATCCAGACGGCCTTGGCGACGCTGTTGATCTCGTTCCAGTCGAGCGGCTCGCCGACGGTCACCCATCCGGAGGGAAGGCCCACGTCCTCCCAGTGGAAGAGCGACTGGTTGGTGAAGTAGTCCATCGCGGGGTACTTGTCGGGGAAGTACTTGCCGCCGACGCTGGAAGCGCCCAGGCCGACGCGCTCGTCCGTCGGGTTCGTGATCCACACCCCGGAGCCGTTGTCGCCCTGCTTGGCCTGCATCGCGCCCTGGTCGAACGAGGATGAGGGGCACTTGAAGACCTGGTGGTTCTTGATGTAGGGCATCAGGCGCGCGCCGATGATGTACGCCTCGGGCCAGAGGTACTGCGGCAGCGTCCCGTCGTAGTCCTGCGTGTACTGGAGCATCGCGAGCCCGATCTGCTTGCTGTTCGAGAGGCAGGCAGTCTGGCGGGCTTTCTCCCGGGCCTGGGCAAACACGGGGAAGAGGATGGCGGCGAGGATCGCGATGATGGCGATCACAACGAGAAGCTCGATCAAAGTGAAAGCTCCGCTTTCACTGCGCGTAAAGGCAATTCGGCGTCCGCGCCGGGTCGTAGCGAGTGGAGACACGGGTTCGTTCCCTTCCTTCATGGACGAATGGTGCGCGCCGTCGCGCCCCAGCGGGTCACTCCCCCAAGCGGTTGGGGCTTTCGATGCCAAACTTTATCACGGGTCTCCGAAATCTGTCAAGATTCCCCCAACTTTATTTTTCCGCCTTCGGAAAACGCCGCCTTTCTCCCTTTTTCCCGTTGACAGACCCCGCGGACGCCGCTAAAATACGCTATCGCGGCTCACCCACCCGGTTGGGTAAAACCGGACAGGCTGCCCGGACGACGGGCGGCGGAAACGAGACCTGCACAGTGAGCGAAGTAGACACGGGCGGCGTGGAGGCCCCCAACCTGCTCGGGCGGGCGGCGCGCCTGGAAGACATCGCGCGCCAGGTGGGCGTGTCGCGCTCCGAGGTCTCGCGCGTGCTGAACGGGCGTATCCGCGAAGGACGCAGCATAGGACGCGCCAAGCAGGAGATGATCTGGCAGGTCGCCCGCGAGCTGAACTATCAGCCGAACCGGGCCGCCCAGTCGCTCGCTCGCGGAAAGACCGACGCCGTCGCGCTGCTCCTCAAACTCGACTCCCGGCGCGAACTGTACCCTCACTACCACGAAATCGTCGGCGCGCTCACGTACACCCTGAACGAGTGGGGCTTGAACCTGATGCTCGTCCAGACCGACGACGACCAGACCCCGACCCTGGAGCGATTGGCCCGCGCCCACACCTGCGACGCCGTCATCCTGACGGACATGCAGGTGGACGACTACCGACCCGACCTGCTGGAGCGCCTGGGCCTGCCCTTCCTGATCCGCGGCTCCGCCCCGCGCCCGCGCCTTACCGCCGTGGGAATGGACAACGCCGCCGTAGGCTACCGGGCGGTCGAGTTCCTGAAGCGGCTCGGCCACCGGCGCATCCTCTTCCACAACATCGGCCGGTCGTTCATGTCCGGCCAGCGCCGGTACGAGGGCTTCCAGAAAGCCGCGCGGGAGTTCGGCCTGACGGACTCCGTGCTCTACGAGGACGTTCTCTACAAGGAGGAGGAGATGTACGCGCTCACCCGCCGCCTCTTCTCCGAGCCGGACCCGCCGACCGCTATCTTCGCGGCGGACGAGTTCGCGGCGTTCGGCGTTCTGCGCGCGCTGGCGGACCTCGGCGTTCCGGTGCCGGACCGGGTTTCGGTGCTGACGTGCCTGAACGCGCGCTTCATGCGCCGCATCCACCCCACGCTCTCGGTCATCAACGTCCGTCAGGATGAGGTCGCCGCCGAGGCCGGAAGGACGCTCGGCCGGATGCTGCGCGGCGAGCCCGTCGAGGCTCAGCAGACGTTCCTCGCCCCCATTCTCGAAGAACACGGCTCCTGCGCCCCGCCGCCGCGGCGGTAACGGCCGGGGCCTACCCGCCTTCCTCCACTCCGAATCTCAGCGCTGCGTACTCCTCCGGCGCGAGTGGATGCGCGTGCCAGCAGCGCAGGTTTTCGCGGAGGTGATCCTCGGTCCGCATCCCCAGCAGGGTCACGGAGACGCCGGGCGTCCCCGTGCAGAACTGGAGGGCTGATTCCAGAAGGGGGCGGCCCGACCGCTCGCTCAGCGCCCGAAGACGGAGGATGCGCTCCCACTTCGGCGTAACGGCCTTCAGCTCGGCCTCGCCCGGCCCGTCCTTGAGAAGTCCGCCGCCGTAACACCCGCGCGCGATTACCCCGAGGCCGCGCGCGTTCGCGTCCGCCAGTATGGCCCCGTCGAGCGCTTCGAGGTCCAGAAGGCCGAACCCCAGTTGGACCGAGGAGATGCCCGGCGACAGCCGCAGACAGAGGGCGGCATCCTCCGGCGCTTCCGTCGCTATGCCGTAGAAGCGTACCTTTCCCTGTCCCTTCAGCTTCTCCAGCGTCTCCAGAGCCTCACCCATCTCCCCGTCGTCCTGCAGCAGCGCCGAGGGCGGACTGTGCAGCTGGTAGACGTCCACGTAGTCCGTGCGCAGGCGCTGGAGGCTCGCCTCCAGCGCCTGCGTCAGGTAAGCCGGAGAGAAGTCCTGCGAGAGAGCCCCCGAAGCGCCCGCGGGCAGTTTCGCGCGCGTTATCCCCAGGGCCCGCACAATCGGTCGGACCAGCGGCTTGATCCGCCCGATGAGTTTGCGCCTCGTGGGCAGGCAGTAACCTCCCTTGGTGGCGATCACCACCTCGGCCCGCCTCTGCCGGAAAGCCTTCCCGATCAGGACCTCGCTCTCCCCCTGGGAGTACATGTCCGCGGTGTCGTAGAAGGTAATGCCCGCGTCCAGGGCCTCGCGAAGGACCCTCACCGTCTCCCCGCCCCCTTTTCCCTGAGACAGAACGCCCCCGATCCGCGAGCCGCCGAAGCCGACCTCCGACACCCGCATCCCCGTACCGCCGAATTCTGTTGTGCGCATGATTTGGCTAGCCGTTTTTCAGATCGTCGGACAGTCGCGCGGCGGCTCGGGAGGCGAGCGCCATCACCGTCAGGGTCGGGTTCTTTTCCACGGCCGTGGTGAAGCAGCTCGCGTCGCAGACGAGAACGTTGGGCGCGTCGTGTATCCGGTTCCAGGCGTCCACGACCCCGTACTCCGGGTCCGCGTGCATCCGTGCCGTCCCCCCGTAATGGGCCGAAGTGCCCGGAACGAGCTGCGGCACGACCTCCCCCATCGCGGGCGCGTACCCCGCTTCCCGCATCAGGTCCATCAGATGCTGCCGTGAGCGGACGACGTTCTCGATCTCCGCCTCGCTGAAGTCGATGCGGAGTTCGAGGCCCGGCAGCCCGAACTGGTCCTTGTGCTCGGCGGATGATCGGACGAATCGTGTCTCCGTCGGGATCATGGTGCCGAACACCTGTACCCCCACCCACGTCCCCTTCGCCCCGAACCGGCTCCGTATGCGGTCCTTCACGCCCGCCGTTCCCAGTGTCCAGGAGGTAGCCAGCAGCGGAGGCGACGACTCGTACGGGAGCCGGGTCAGGTAGGCCGCGGGCGACAGGAGCGCGACCGGGCGGTCGAGTTCGAACGCCCACCACTCCCTCGGGTGGTCGTGGACGAAGCGCCCGAGGACTCCCCGCGCGTTGCCGAGACCCTCGGGGAAGTCCGGGCAGGCCGAGTTGAAGAGAAGCTTCGCCGATTGGAGCGCGCCGCAGGCGACCACGACCGCATCCGCCTCGACGGAGTGCGTCTCGCCCGTGTTTCGGTCGTGGTAGATCACGGCGTCCACCCGACGCTTCGCCGCCGACCAGTTCAGGCGCAGGGCGTGGCTGCCGACCCGAAGTTCGAAGTGCCGGGACCGGCGCATGGGCAGCACGAAATTGGCGTAGCTGTTGAAGGCGGTCCCCCGCCGGACCAGCATGGTCCGCGGGCCGTCCGCCAGGGGCATCGTGGTGAACCCCTGCCCGCGCCGCTGCGCCTGGCACTCCACCTGCCGCCAGTCTTCGGGCAGGCGGTGCGGGTAGGCGACGTGACCCGCAGGCAGGTTGAGGACGTCCCGGGTGTCCGCAGTGATCCCCAGCAGCCGCTCGATCGCCTCGTAGAACGGCGCCAGGTCTTCATAGGCGACCGGCCACCGGTAGCGCTCGTGCAGCCGCGCCCCTTCGGTGAAGTCCTCCGGCGCGAATCGCGGCACCGCGCCGGACCAGAGGTTCGACAGTCCCCCGGGGGCGATGTTCGCGTACCACTGGGTCCGCGGGTCGCCGGACACCGCGTGCGACTCCGCACCCAGGAGCGATGGCATTTGCCGGATCAGGGTCCGCCCGGCCAGCCTCAGAAGTAACCCGGGCTGGAATGCGCTGCCCGATTCCAGCATCAATACAGGCACCCCGCGGCGCACCAGTTCCCGGGCGGCGCTTGCCCCCGCCGGGCCGCTGCCGATCACGACCACACGGCGTTCGTTCCCCATGATTCCCTTCCGCATGTCCGACGACGCGCGCGCACACGTACCTTTTCGCGGCGTCCCGGCCGCGCCGGGCGTCGGCGGGCACGAGAGACGCCTCCTCAGACGCGAATCAGTATTCCTTATCGTAGAGTGAGCGGGCGAACCGGAGGGCGGAGTACGTGATCGGCACCTTTACGAACATATTCTCCCGGACCCGCCCCAGCCGCGTGGGGCGGAACCAGTTGGGGAAGAACTTGATCTCCCCGTCCTCCGCGGAGAACGGGTCGTCGCTCAGGCTGCCGCCATCCTCCCATGTCATGGCGAGCATGGGCCGCGCGACGGCGGTCCGGTTGGGCATGCCGCGGTGCCAGACGTTCGAGGTCCGCACCATGACGTCCCCCTTGTTCAGCGGGACGCGAATGCTGCGGGCCGACAGCCGCTCCAGGACGAAGCGCGTGTACTTGTAGAACTCCTTGTGGGTACCGGGAATGAGTTCCATCGCCCCGTTCTCCAGGACCGTGTCCACGACCGCCACGTTGGCGATCATGAAGTCGCGCGTGAACGGTCGGTCGGTGTGGTAATGCTGCATGGCGCTACCGGGCAGGTTGAAGTTACACCCGACGTTCGGCATGCGATCCGCCTTCGGATGAAGCTGACGGATGAGGCCGATGATCCCGCGCTCCTCGAGCGTGTCGTAGACGAACCGCGCCCCTTTGCCCGGAAAACAGTTGAGGTGGCCGCTCACCAGCCCGCCACCGGAAAACAGCGTGCCGGACCGCTTCGCCGTATCGAAGGCTTCGACCAGCGCGTTATGCAGTTCCGTCAGTCGCTCGGGGGATACGACGTCCCGGAGGATGAAATAGCCGTTCTCGTCAAACGACTGCTTCAGGGCCTGGCTCTCCCCGGCCGTGAGGGGTTTACCGTCGGACACGAACATCTCTTGACCTCCCTGGGATTACCGTTCATTTCCGGCTAGGACGAGAAATGTCTCGCACGCGCGGGTTCAACCGCGCGTCGAAAGCAACTCGCCGTACCGCTGCGCGACCAGGGCGCACTGTCGCCGCGGCGTGAAACGGGCGCAGACCGTCTGCCGCGCCCGCGCGCCGAGGCGTCGCCCCCGCTCCGGGTCGTTCAAAAGGGCCGCGACCCCGTCCGCCACCGACTCCGCCGACCGCGGCTCGACGAGCCAGCCGTCCTCGCCGTGGGTGATGATCTCGGGCACGCCGCCGGAGCGGCAGGCGATCACCGGCTTGCGCATCGCCATCGCCTCGGCGATCGCCAGTCCGAACGGCTCCTCGTAGGATGGGTGAACGAACAGGTCGAACGCTTCGAGGAGCGGACGGACGTCCTTGTGGAAGCCGGCGAAGTGGACCCGGTCCGCGATGCCCCCCTCGCGCCCCCGGTTTTCATAATCCGCCTGCTCCTCCGCGACCGGAGCGCCGACGACGAGGACGTGCAGGTCGGGGTGGCTTTCGCGGAGGCGGGCCACGCCGCCGATCAGCTCGCGCTGCCCTTTCCACGGGTTCAGCCGCGCGATTATGCCCGCGAGCGGCGCGCCTTCCGGAATCCCGAACCGCCTGCGTACCGCCGCGGACGTGCCGGGGGCGCGGTCGGGGTCGAAGTGGCAGGCGTCCACCGCATTGTGGACGGTGTGGACCCTCTCGGGCGGAAAGCCCATCTCGCAGAGGCCGCGCCGAACGAATTCGGAGACGCCGAACAGGGCGGTGGCGTTGCGAAACCCCCAGAGGGTCGGGCGGGAAAGGTGCGGACCGGGGTTCGAATGCATGTGCACCACGGAAGCGGCTCCGGACATGCGCCCGAGCAGCGCCACGAAGCTGGCGTCCCGCGGCCGGTCGGTGGCGTGTACGATCTCGACGCGGTGCCGCCGTACGAACGCGGCGGCTTTCGCCAGCGAGGCGGCGCTCACGCCGTAGGCCAGGGCCGCCCCCGCCTTTCCCTTCAGGGCTTCGGCGGGCCGCCCGAACGACAGGAATTCGGCGCGCACGTGCGGCATCCGCGAGAAGCTCTCGCGCATGTCGTCGGCGTCACCGGCCTCGCTGTTGGACAGGACGAAGACTTCCGCCTCTTCCGGGGCGAAGTTGGCCATGAGCGTGAGATGAACGGCGACGTCCGCCCCGCACTGGTCGCGGGTATTGAGGAATAGAACCCGAGTTGACATGGATCGGTCGGGTTACATTATATTCCAATTGTGACCAAACAGGCGCAGTCACACCGGTAAATCTATTGGTAAATGTTCCCCGGACGAAGGGAAGGACCTTTCAGTCGCTTACGCTCACCGACCAGGAATCCGAAAGTGCCCGCACGTCGGTCGCGTACATCGCGTAGGCGTTCGTCGGCAGGGCGTGGAACGCGCCCGGCACCTCGGCCCGCAGGCGGTAGCGCAGGACGCGCCGCCCCTGCGGAAGCCGGTCCACGAAGAACGCCGTCTTCGTGTCGCGGAGTTCCATGTTCGAGCAGAGGCCGTCGCCGTAGGCGAATCCCGAGCGGCGGTCCACCGGCTCGCACCCCGCGGGCTTCATGTCCTCGAAGAGCAGGTGCTCGTAGTCGTTCTTGCTCTCCAGGACCATCTCGACCTCGATCAAGTCACCGCTTTTCACCTGCGCGCCGTCGGCCAGGGGCGCGCGGTCATAGTCGAGCACGTTGTACTGCCCCTGCCACCCGGTGCGGGCCTTCGTTTTCGGCGTCAGGCGGTAGTACTTGCGGGCGACCTTCAGCTCCGTGCCCGTGCCAGCGATCTTCTCTTCGGTGCTGACGTACTGCACGGCGGCGCTGTAGTAGACGCGCCCCTTCCCCTCCTTCGCCAGGGTCACCGTCTCCGTGCCGCCCGGCAGAAGCTCGGCCGGCACGAGGAAGCGGTTGTCGAACAGCAGCGCGTTCGTCGGGTTGACGGTGAACGTGCGCGACACCTTGCTGCCGAGGGACACGGTCAGTTTATATTCCGCGCCCAATTCGTTGCTCTGACGCAAGTAGTCGGTGAGCGCGTAGACGACCATGGCCGTCTCCTTGGTGGAGCGCCAGGCATTGCCCCGCTTGTGGTTGACCAGCCACTTGACCAGCATCGGGTTCAGGTCGCTCTCGGGCTGAACGGCCACGAACGCCTTCAGCACCCAGGCGACCGTCTCGGCGTCGTTGTTGTACCAGTGCCACCAGTAGCGGTCCTGGACGCGCCACGAGGCGGTTCCGTTCTCGCGGTCCACCGTGGCGGTGTTCACCAGATTGCGGCAGACGGTCTGCGCGCGCTCCTTCTGCCCGTCGTTGTGCAGCGTGAGCGCGAGCAGCGCCTGACCGTAGGCGGAGAGGCGGTCGCGCTTCTCGTAGACGCCACTGACGATCTTGCGCGCGCTCTCCGGCATCTTGCCCGCCCGGTGGGAGAGCGCGAACGCCTCCCAGACGGCCAGGTCGCGCCGGTCGTCGTTCTTCACCAGGTCCTGCTCCAGCCAGGCAAAGCCGCGCGCCAGAACGGCGTCCGGCACCGCGACGCCCGCCGCCCGCGCGGTCGCCAGTCCGTAGACCACGTAGGCCGTCATGTAGGCGTCGGCGTAGGAGCTTCCCTGCCACCAGCCCCAGCCGCCGTCGGGGCGCTGCATGGAGACGAGGCGGCTCATGCCTTCGCGCGTCATCTCGTCCAGGCGGTCGGCGTCGAAGACCGGGTTGTGCCAGCGGTCGGTGTGCCACAGCCCCTCCGCGAGCGTCGGCGTCTTCATCACGCCCGGCGTCCCGCTCGGGTAGATGTAGCCCGTCTGGTCGGAGTCCTTATCGGCGGGCTTCTCCTGGCCGAACGGGGTGCCCTCCTCCTCGCGGCGGCGCATCTCCTCCGAGCGCTTGCGCAGCGTCGCCAGGTCCACGCCGCTCTCCTTGAGCGCCTTCGCGACCAGGGCGGAGGGAAGGAAGCGGCTCATGGTCTGCTCGACGCACCCGTAGGGATAGTCCGCCAGGTACGGCAGGGCGTCCAGCGTCGTCGCCGCCAGGCTCGGGTTCACCTGCACGAGCAGCGCGGCGCTCCCCTTCTTGTGGTCCTTCGGGATGTCCACCGTCAGCGTGGCCCGGTTCTCGTTCTCTTTGAGCACGCCGCTCTGGAGCACGAACTTCTGGACGCCGTAGGCGAGCACCGGGAACGACTGCTCGGCGGCGTCGCTCTCCTCATCGGTCTCGGCGAAGACGCGCACGACGGCCGTGCCCTCGCCGCGGACGCTCGCCGGGAAGTCCACGCGCTTCTCGCTCCCCGCCGGGATGCTCACGTCGGCCACGGCCGCGCCGGGCTTCGCGAACACGCGGCCCGCCGCCGCGTGGGCGTCCCCGCCCTTCGCGATCCCGGTCGCGTCGGCAGGCAGTATCGCGAGCAGACCCGGGTCGGTCTCCAGGCGCACGCGCACGGTCTTCGCGGTCTTCAGGTCGTTGCGGACGATGGCGGAGAGGGTCACCCGGTCCCGCTCCACGAAGAAGCGCGGAGCGGCGAGCCGTACCAGCAGGTCCTTGTCGGTGACGACCTGCGTCTCGGCCACGCCGACCTGGACCCCGGTGGTGAGGCCGCGCGCGGTGGTCTTCCACGCCGTGAGCGTGTCCGGGAATGTCACCTCGATACGCGCCGTTCCGGTCACCCGGTCGGTGACCACCGCGGGCGTCCAGAACGCGGTGTCTGCGAAGTTGGTGCGGACCCGCGCCGGGGCGTCCGCGCGCTGCTGGCGGTTCATTTCGCCGCCTACCGCCATGCGCTTCGCTTCCATCTCCTGACGCGGTGCGGCGGCGCTCGCGGGCATGGCGAGCGCGAGGCTCCTGTCGGCGGCGAGACCGCCGCCCATGCCGCCCATACGCCCGAAGTACATGCCGTCCGCTTCGCGCTTCATAGCCAGACCCCGACCACGGTAGTAGTACGGCACGTGGGCGTTCAGGTTCGGCAGGCGTCCCACCTCCGGCAGGACGATTCCGTGTTGCTTGAACTCCTTCAGCGGGTCGTCCGTCTCGAATCGGGGCTCGAACCGGACGTCGGCGGAGCCGTCGGCGCGGACGTGGACGTAGCGGCGCTCGCCGTAGTAGAACAGGCGGATGTCCGGGGCGACGTCGCCCTGGATGTAGTAGACCGAGGCGTCCACGACCGCGAGCGACACTTCGGCGGCGACCGGCTTGCCCGCGCTGTTCGTCGCCTTCACGGTGAAGACGCCCTTCTCCCCCGGCCGGTAGTCCGCCTTGTCGGCGGTAACGGCCATGTTCGCGAAGTTGCGGGCGGGCGGGACGAACAGTTCCTGCTGCCACTGGTGAAACCGGTAGTCGCGGACGCAGGCGGCGGCCAGCGAAAAGTTCGGGACGTGCGCGCGGGCGATGGGCACCTCGATGACCTTCGTGCGCCCGGGGACGTGGACCAGTCTCCGGTCCAGTATCTCGCTGCCGGTCTCCTGGGTCAGCAGAAGGTAGTCGTCCGGCTGCTCGCAGACGACGAGGACGCGGGCGGTCTCGCCCTCCTCGTAGGTCGTCTTGTCCGTGAACAGGACGATGCCGCCGACGCGGAAGACGCGCCCGGGAACGTTATCCGCCCCCACCCACAGCGCGGCCTGCCCCTTGACCTCCTGCTCCCACTTGTCCAGGGCGGTGAACTCCGCGCGGTACATGCCGGGCGCGTCGGTCTTCCACGTCGTCAGCGCCTTGCCATCCTTATCCGTCACCACGGTCTGCGTGTGGACCCTCTCCAGCGTCTCATTGCCCTTGGCGTCCGTACCCACGCGGTAGACGGCGAGAGTACCCTTGGCGGAAACCGGGGTCTCGTTCGGGTCCTGCGTCCGCACCTCGACCTGAGCCGTCTCGCCCGCCAGGTAGAAGCCCTGCTTGACGTCGAGGAAGGCGTAGAACCCCCTCTGCGTCACCTTCAGCATCCCCGTCCCCTCGATGACGCGGCGCGACGGGTCGGTCACCTCGGCCTCGATGCGGTAGGCGAAGTCCCCCTGGAAGCCCTCCTGCTTGGGGCGCTCGGCGGCGAACGTGATCTTCGCATTACCCTCGGGGTCGGTCGCGGCGGTGCCGGACGTCACCAGCTCGCCCTGCCCGCGCTGGTAGTACGGGTCCTGCCGCCCGCCCCCGTAGAACCAGTCGTACGGGCGCGGAAACCGGAAGCTCGCGTAGTAGGGCGTCCGGAAGACCTTGTACGCGACCTTGCCGCCCTCGACCGGCGCGCCGAAGTAGTAGCGGGCGTTGATGGTCGCGGCGACCGTGTCGCCGAAACGGGCCTGCTCCGTCGCGGGCTTCACCGTCACCTCGAACTCGGGCTTCTTGTACTCCTCCACGCGGAACGAGAAGCCGCTCAGGTCGCGCCGACCGCCGTTCCCGGCGTCCTCCCAGCACGCGACGTGGTACTCCCCGAGCGGCGCGCCGGTGGGCAGTTCGAGCTTGCCGTTGACGCTGCCGAACTCGGACGAGGTCAGGCTCGCCTCGTGCATCGTCTCGCCCTTGGGGCTGGTGACGGTGACCTTGACGGCGCGCCCGGCGTACGCGCGGAAGTCGGAGCCGCCCTCGCGGCGTGCGAGCAGGGCGCGGTAGTGCACGGTCTGCTTCGGGCGGTAGACGGGCCGGTCGGTGTAGCCGTAGCCCTTGAACGCCTCGCGGTCCTCGTTACCGTAGTAGCCCCACCAGCCGTCACGCGTGGTGATGGCGTACCGGTCTCCCGGGGCGTACGCGAACGCCTCGATGTTCTGGGAGCCGCCGCTGCGCACCCGCTCCGGGCGCGGCAGCCGGGCGATGCCCTCGGCGTCGGACTCGCCCCGCTGGACGTCGACCACGGGACCGGGCGTGTTGTCGCCGGGGTGGTAGACCTCCTTGACGACCACCTTCGCCCCGGGGACGGGCCGGCCGGTTGCGGCGTCCACGACGAAGCAGTAGTTCTCGTCCCGGTCGGTCTTGCGGACGACGGCGAGGTCGGAGATCAGCACCACCGAGGCGGCGCGCACGGCGTCATCGCCCGCGCTGCTCGCCTCCACCAGGTAAGCCCCGACCGCCTTCAGCGGCGTGTCGATCGTCTCGGAGACGGGCTTGTAATCGCCCTTGTCCTTCGTGGTGTACGCCCACTCCGCGACCCGGCGGCCCTTTTGGCGCGCCGACGCGATGACGCCGAAGTTGTTGCCCACCGACGTGAACTGCGTGGTCGGGGAGTTCAGGCTGCCCGCGGCGAGCAGGACCGCGTCCAGGTCGACCTTGTAGGCACGCAGCGTCACCCGCTTCAGATTCTGCGTGCCGACCGTGAGCTTCGCGGGCGTGCCGGGGGGCAGCGGGCCGGGGGTACCGAGGCTGACCGTGCGCCGGGTGATGTCCTGGAGCGCGGCGCGGGCGTCCGGCGTCCACTTGCTCTCGGGGTAGCGGGCGACCAGCGCGCGCAGCATCGCGACCGCCTCCACCAGTTCCCCCTTTTGCGCCGTCCACTGCGCGGCGATCAGGCGGAGTTGCGATGCCTGCGGGTGGCGCGGGAAGCGGTCCGCCGTCTTCGTGAGGATCGCGATCGGGTCGAAGTCAAAGTACGGCAGCTTATAGGCGACCTCGTTCTTGGGGCCGGTGTAGTAGACCCACTGGGGCTGGTGCGCCGCGAGGTAGAGCGCGCGGTACAGGCTGGCGTGGACCTCCGCGTCGGCGTCTCCCGGCTTCAGGCGCGGCGCGCGCTCGTACAGGAAGAGCACCTTCTTCGGCGTCGGCCACGCCGGGTCGTAGGGCTTGCGCGGGTCGATCGTCCAATCGACCTTCTTCGCGTCCTCGACCTTGACCGTACCCGCGTGCCAGGGCTGGGACGCGGCGAGGAAGCGGGCCGCGTCGAGGTGCAGGTCCACCTCTTCCTGCGCGACGGCGCGACGGGCGGCGGAGCCGCGGACCGACTCGAACGCCTTGAGGGCGGTCTCCAGGGACTTCAGCGTCTCCTTCTGGTCCTCCTGGCCGAGCCAGACCGGCTCGGGTTTTTCGGCGGAATCCGTCTTGGGGTAGTCGCGGCCACGGTACACCCGCTCGCCCACCTTGTAGCCATTGTCGGGCAGGAGCATCAAAAGCTGCGCACGCCAGTAGTGACCGCGCCCGCGCCAGAGCGGCTCCTTGTCGTGCGCCTTCAGGAACGCCTCGACGGCCTGCGCTGCCTCGTCCCACTTCTGCGCCTTCCCGAGCGCGACCGCGTTCCTGTATTCGACCTCGGTGCGGTCGCGGTAGTCCTTCGGCGCGGCGGCGAGCCACTTCCGGTAGCCGTCGAGCGCGAGGGCAAAGCTCTTCTCCTCATAGAGCCTGTCCGCCTCCTTCCGGATGCGGGCAAGCTCTACGGCATCGGCGCGGGCCGCCTGACGAACCGTGCCGACAGCGTAGACGGCGGCGCAGCACAGGGCGAGAAGGAACAGAGCGGCAAGGGCGGGACGGCGCAGGTACTGATGGACGGGCTTCATGGTTTCGTGTCTCCCCGGGCACTTAGAAGCGGGCGGGCGTCGCCTGCTTCAAAGGCAGCGACGAGCGGAGGTCGCTACGGAAGATTGGTGCCGGAAGACACGGGAAGGGTTCACGCGGTTTTTTCGTCAGCGCGCCCGGCGGTCCAGGCGTCGATGAGCTGCCGTGATAGGGAGAGCGGGCCGGGAAGCTCGGGCAACGTGTCCACGGTAAACCAGCGGGCGTCGTCGAGTTCGTTCTCGTCCAGACGGCACTCGCGGGCAGGGTCGGCGCAGCGGGCGGTGAAGCCGATCATGACTTGATGCGGGAACGGCCACGGCTGGCTGCCCCGGTAGGCGACGTCGGCGACGGGCAGGCCGACTTCCTCCATCGCCTCGCGCCCGATGCACTCCTCCAGCGACTCCCCGGGCTCGACAAATCCCGCGAGGATGCTGTAGCGCGCCCCCCAGCCCGGCTTGTGGGCGAGCAGGATGCGGTCCGCGCCGTCGTGGACGAGGATCAGGACCGCGGGGCTAACGGGCGGGTACGCGGAGAGGCCGCACGCCGGGCAGCGGCGCGCCCAGGTGTTCTCTCCGGCGTCCCCGGTCGCCTGACCGCACCGCGAGCAGAACCGGCTGATGGTGCGCCAGTGCAGGAGTTGGGCGGCGTAGCCCGCGAGCGCGTACTCGTCGTCGCCGAGGCGACCGTAGAGCGAG
This sequence comes from Armatimonadaceae bacterium, assembly GCA_035539875.1. Taxonomy (GTDB): domain Bacteria; phylum Armatimonadota; class Armatimonadia; order Armatimonadales; family Armatimonadaceae; genus CALEKU01. Next base: position 12,342 of record DATLHN010000707.1, on the reverse strand, counting down.
CGCAGGCCGACGGGCGTCAGCACGCCGTCGTTGTCGGCGGGCGTGGGGTAGGCGAGGCACGGCACGCCGTCCAGCGTTCCCAGGTACAGCGCCCCCTCGGGCGCGCCCTCGGAGTCCGCGCGCACCAGCGACAGCCCCCCGGCGTCGCCGCCCTGAAGGAGAAGATCGCCGTCGCGGAACGGGAGGTGCAGTGCGGGACCGGCGGCGGGCGTCGCGGGCGGGTAGGCGCGCAGGAACCTCGCGGCGGCGGGCTCCGGGTCGGGATCGCTCACGGCTTCAGCAGGACCTTCAGGCTCTCCGTGCCGGAGTGGACCAGTTCGATGCCCTTCACGTACTCCTCCAGCGGCAGTTCGTGCGTGACGAAGACGCTGCCGTCCACCTGACCGTCCGCCAGGGAGCGGATGACGCTCGGGTAGCAGTACGGGCCGAGGTGCGCCCCGTACAGGTTCAGCTCTTTGGTGTCGCCGATGATGGTCCAGTCCACCGTTACCGGCTCGCGCATGACGGAGAACTCCACGAACGTCCCGGCCTTGCGGATGGCGTGGAGCCCCTGCTCGACCGACGCCGGGTGCCCGGTCGCTTCGATGTAAACGTCGCAGCCGTACCCCTCGGTCATGTCGCGCACGGCCTGGGTCACGTCCTGCGTCCGCGGGTTCAGGGTGTGCGTCGCGCCCAGCTTCTTCGCCCGCTCCAGGCGGTCGTCCACCAGGTCCACGGCCACAACCGCCCCCGGCGACTTCATTCGCGCGTAGGCGACCATGCCGAGGCCCAGCGTCCCGCAGCCCGCGATGACGACGACGTCGCCGAACTGGATGTTGGCCCGCTGCACCGCGTGCATGGAGCACGCCAGCGGCTCCACAAGGGCGGCGTGCTCGACCGGGAGGGACCGCGGAACCTTGTGGTTGAGCGCCCCCGCCGGGAAGAGGAGGTACTCCGCGAACCCGCCGGGCGTCCGCGACCGGAACCCGTAGATGTCGTGCGGAACGCACAGGTGGTACTGCCCGCGCTTGCAGAAGCGGCACTCCCAGCAGGGCACGATCTGCTCCGAGATCGCGCGGTCCCCGAGGGCGAGGCCGTACTTCTCGCCCGCCCCTTCGCCGAGGGCGACCACGGTCCCGATGAACTCGTGCCCCGCAGTGATCGGCGGCTGGCAGTAGCCCTGCCGGTGCGCGTCCCCCCAGAAGAGCGGCGCGCCCGTGTAGCATTTGACGTCGGAGGCGCAGACGCCCGCGGCGTCCACCTTCACCAGGACCTCGCCCGGCCCCGGCGTCGGCACGGCAACTTCCAGGAGGCGGTAGTCCTCCGGCCCGTGGCAGACCACCGCGCGCATCGTCCGGGGGAGTGTGTCGAGAGTCGTCGTGTTCATAGTCCTAATCGCCTCGGTCGGCGGCGCGCAGGAAGGGCAGCGCCACGGACGGGAAGTTCGTGGTGATGCCCTCGACCCGCCACTCGCGGACCAGCGTCTCCATCTGCGCGTCCGTGTCCCCCGGCCACCCGGTCACGCGCAGCCCGGCGTCGTGCGCCGCCCGCACCATCTCGACCGAGCCGGTCGCGAGCGGGATGTCCGCCTGCGCGCACTCCAGATCGACGGCCGTCTCCAGAAAGCGGGGCGCGTCGTACGCGCCGATGAAGCCGCGCGGGATCTCCGGCGCGGCCTCGCGCGCCCGGCGCAGCGCGTCCGCCTCGAACGACGAGATCGTCACCCGCCCCCGCGCGTCGTGCCGGTCCAGCGCCTCGACCAGTCGGGGAACCAGGAGCGCGAGCCGTTCGGGCGTGTCGCGCTTGATCTCCACCTCCACCGTGACGTCGGGTGGCAGGAAGTCCAGGAGTTCGTCCAGCGTCGGCACCCGGCACGGGGCGGGCCAGTCCGGGAAGTCGGCCCGCGCGTCGAGGCTACGTACCTGCTCCAGGGTCATCCCCGCGACCGCGCCGGTACCGTCCGTCGTGCGGTCCACCGTCGCGTCGTGCAGGAGGACGATCTCGCCGTCGGCGGTGAGCCGCACGTCGGTCTCGAACGCGCGCAGGCCGACGTTCAGACCGTATTGGAATCCCGCCAGCGTGTTTTCGGGGGCCTCGCCCTTTGCCCCCCGGTGCCCGAAAAGAATCATGTGTCCGTTCCGTTCGGCGGGCGCGGGCGCGAATCCTGCCGCGCGGCGAAACCGCGGCAACGAACCGAACGGTTTGCGCGTACATGCGAAGGGGTTTTTCGCCCTTCAGTAGAATATTATTCGATGGTCGCGAGGGGGATTAACACGCCTTCGCATCTCACCTCTGTCATCCCGGACTGCATTCGTTCGTTCCTATCGGGGGAGATACATTACGATGACACCACGACGCGTCACCTACCATAACCGCCGCCTCTCGCTGTCCCTGATCCTGCCCGTCGCCCTCGCCGGCGTCGTCACGCTCGGCGTTCCCGCGAGCGCGCAGAACAAGCCCAAGCCGCAGACGCCGCCGAAGGGCGGCGGTCCGAGGCCGACGACGCCGAAACCCGCCGCGAAGCCGGCGGCGAAACCCGCCGAGCCCAAACCCGCCGCCGCGGCCCCGGCCGAACAGACGCCCGCCGCGACCGGCACCCGCACCTGGGCGCTGCTGGTGGGCATCAGCAAGTACTCCAACCCGTCCGTGTCCGCCCTGCGCTTCCCCGCGGCGGACGCCACGAGCATCCGCGACGCGCTGACCGGCCCCGACATGGGCGGCGTGCCCGCGGAGAACGTCAAGCTCCTGACGAACGAGGGGGCGACGCGGAGCGCGGTCCTCGGCGCGATCGACTCGTTCCTGAAGCCAAACGTCAAGCCCGGCGACCGGGTCGTGGTCTTCCTCGCGGGGCACGGGGTTGCCAAGGGGGTCGGCACGGAGGCCAAGTCGTACCTGCTCCCCTACGACGTCACCGGGTTCCGCAAGGAGCAACTGGAGTCGAGCGCGGTCAGTCTGCGCGACCTTTCCGACAAGCTGAGCGACCTCCCGGCGTCGCAGTTCGTGGTCTTCATGGACGCCTGCCGCGAGGACCCGATCCCCGGCCGCGGCGTCAAGGGCAACCTGCTCACCGACGTCATGAGCCGCGGCATGCAGATCGTACCGCGCTCGGTCGGCGCGCCCGTCTCGGCGGCCACGTTCTTCGCCTGCGGCGTCGGCCAGCGCGCCTTCGAGGACCCCTCCTACAACCACGGCGTCTTCACCTACCACATCCTCGACGGCATCGGGAAGGTGGCGAGCAGCGACAAGGGTGAGATCGACCTCGGACTGCTCGCGCGCCACGTGGAGAACAGCGTCAAGTCCTGGGCGGACAACGTCAGCAAGACCGGCGCGTTCGAGGTGGAGCAGACGCCCGAGTTGATCGCCAGCTCGCTGGAAAACCCGATCATCGTCATGACGCTGCGCAAGCCGCCGGCGGCGGCCCCGTCGCTCCGGGCCGCGCCGCCGACCCTGCTCCTCGCGAGCGAACCCGCCGGGGCGCAGGTCACGGTCAACGGGCGCAACGTGGGCGCGTCCCCCGTTGTCGCGACCCTGCCCGGCAACGGCGAGTACGCCGTCAGCATGGCCGCCCCCGGCTACGCCCCCGTGGAGCGTAAGGTCAAGGCGTTCGAGGGCTACCCGCTCCAGGTGGAGGCGACGCTGGCTCCCGGGGCGCGCGGCGGCGGCTCCGGGGCCGCTTCCGGTCAGGCGGCGGACCTCTTCACGCAGGCGCAGAACGAGATCAAGCGTGAGCAGTGGGAGGTCGCGGACGCGACGCTGACCCGCGCCTACGAGGCCGACGCCGCGTTCAGCGCGGCCTACGAGGCACAGGCCGAGCTGCGCCGACGCCGCAACCGCGACGCCGACGCCATCGTGACGCTCGCGACGCTGGTGCAAAAGGCCCCTGAGTCGGCCCGCTCCTACAGCCTCCTGTCGCGCGCCTACGCGATCTACTCCCTGGAAAACCGCGTCACCGACGACCAGAAGAAGACCGAAGAGGAGAAGAAGGGCGGCGGCGGAGGTGGCGGCGGATTCCGCCTCGGCGGTCTGCGCCTTCCGGGCGGCGGCGGTGGCGGCAAGAAGGAAGAGGAGAAGCCCAAGGAGAGCGGCCTGACCGGCACCGCGCGCTTCGTCCGCCCGGTCGGCGCGGGCCAGGCGGCGACGCTCGCCGCGGAGGCCGCCGCGGAGGCGGTGAAGCTCGACGCGAACGACCCGGACGCCCAGGTGGCCCTCGGCTTCGCCCTGCTCGCGACCGACAACAAGGACCGGAAGAACCGGGCCGCCGCGGAAGCAGCGTTCGGCAAGGCGGTCTCGCTCGCCCCGAACAACGCGGACGCCCACTACGGCCTCGGCTACGGCATCCGCCGCTACGCGCAGGCGAACTCCAAGAAGGACGAGCGCGAACGGGAGATCGACCGCGCCATCACGTCGCTGAAGAAGGCGCTGGAGCTGCGCCCCGAGTTCTACGAGGCGCACCGCGAGCTGGGCTTCTGCTATCACCTCAAGGGCGACCTGCCCGCGGCCAAGGAGGAGTACGAGACGGCGAATGCCCACCGGGGCGCGGCGAGCGACGAGAGCGAAGTGGCGGCCATCAACCTCTCGCTGAGCGCGGTCTGCAAGGCGATGGCGAAGGGCGCGAGCGGCGACACTCGCACCGCGCTGGACCTGGCGGGCGCGGGCTACTTCGACGACGCGAAGGAGATCACGCCCGATCTGCTTCGGGCCGTGCGCATCCTGGCGGGGGTGAACCTGACCCCGAGCGTAGCGGACTACCTGCCCGGCCCGCTCAAGGACAGCATGCGCAAGTTCGACCAGCTCGGCAACATCTTCAACGTCCCCGGCCTGCCGGGCGGACTCGGCGGCGCACTCGGCGGCCTGCGCCTCCCCGGTTTCTAATAACCACTCAACATCGGTAAAAGCGACGCGCCGGAAACCGCTGTGGTCTCCGGCGCGTTTCTATACGAGATGGAACTCTTTGAATACCTTCTGGATGGCCTTCCGCTGAGGACGGGCGACATCGTCGCGACCGTGGACGGGACCGAAGTCACCTTCCGCGGCCAGGTCTGGCGGCTCGTGGGCGCGGTCATGCCCGGCGACATCCACCACGTCCTGATGTACGTCGGCCCCGGGCCGCGCTTCATCGAGGCGGGACCGTCGGGGGTCATCGAGTTCGAGATGCCCGAGAGCCGGTGGGACTCGGTCCCCGTCGCCGATTCGCGGGGCGGACTCATGGACCGACTGCACGGCGTTGCCTGCCCCCTTTTCGGCAAGCGGATCACCGGGGAGCGGGAGGCGCAGGTCCGGCGCGCCGCGGCCGACTACTGCCTCGCTCAGGTCGGCAAGCCGTACAACAGGCGTTTCTCGGACCCCTACCGGGAGGACAGTTTCTACTGCAGTCAGCTCCTGTGGCGTGCCTACCGGCGTCAGGGGATCAATCTGCGCGCGCGCGGGGTCGGCGGAGGGAAGCGTCCGGGACGCATCATCTTCCCCTCCGACGTGTGGCGGGCGTGTCTGGCCCGGAACGCTTCGCCGGACACCCCGGTCGCGCCCGGAGAGGCGGAAGCGCCTTCGCGCCTGGAGGCGATCACGGACCACGTGGCGGAGGCGGTAGAGGGCGTCCTCCAGGTCGTGCAGGACCGGGTGGCGGACCTGGAACAGCGCGTCGAAGCGCCGGAAACGCGCGAGGCGAAGACGCCCCCGGCATAAACAGCAGTTTCATCAAAACGGACGCCCGACCTGAGCGAGCATGCGTAGGTCGGGCGTCCGTTTTTCGAGCCGTTCAAGGTCACGGCGGGTCTGGCTATCGCAGCGTGAGCTGCTCCAGGCGGATGTGGTACTTGTCCGAGGTGGCGTCGTAGGTCACGCGGTACGACTGCGGGTAGTAGCCCCGCGCCTGCCACGCCTGCGGCTGGGAGACCGGGCGGACGTCGTCCACCGGCTTGCTCCGCAGGTAAGACAGCGTCACCATCGGCTCGTAGAAAGTCATCTGCCCCTCGAAGAAGCCGTAGATGAAGGTGTTGGTGAACGGCTCGCCGTTGAACTCCGGCGCGGCCGGGTTGCTGTAGTGCGTGCCGTCGCCGGGGACGCTGGCCGGGTCGCCGACGTACCCCGCCGGGACGAACTGCGCCGCGGGCTTCGTCGTGTCGATGGGGCCGCCGCCGATCAGGGCGCGCTCCGCCGCGGTGCGGAAGTAGAAGTGCATGTCGAAGTGCGGCACGTTGTAGATGCCCGGCGGCGGGTGCCCGCCCGGCTGCCAGTCGAGGCTGACCTCCTTGACCGGCGATACGCCCGGCGGCACCGACAGGCTGAAGCGCGCGCCCTCGGCGGGCAGCCCTTCCAGCGCGGCGGCGTCCAGTTCGATGGCGATCACGGACGCCTGCCCGCCGACTCCCGTCTCGCTGTAGACGACCGCGCGGCCGTTTCCGACGGCCGCGGGGTTGCCGTACACGCGCGTCCCGCCCGGAAGCGGCTGCGTTCCGCCGGAGCTGCACCCGGCGGCCAGTATCCCGGCGCTGCCCGCAGCCAGCGCCGTCAGAAATGCCCGCCGCCCGAAGCTGCGGGGCTTGCTAACGTCTCTCACTACCAATCTCGCGATCCTCCCGAAAAATCGGCCCCCGTTTCACCTATGGCGGGGGCCGTTTGCTACCGAATCGTTTCGCTCCGTCCTCAGACGGGCGCGATGCGGACCTTGACCTTCAGGTCGTCCTTGATGTCCTGGAGTTTGACGCCGCCCGCCCGCCGCCGGGTGAGCAGGTCCTCCTCCGTGCGGTCCGCGGTGAAGGGCAGTTTCACCGTCAGGTTCTCGGCGTCGAAGTCCGTGTAGTCCTCGCCGTTGATGGTGACGGACTCGATCTTCACCGACCCCTTCGGCAGGATGTCGGGGGAGACGCGCAGGACGTTGTCCTTGAACCCGCCCGCCTTCGGCTTGAAGTAGAAGTCCATCGGCTGCTTCGTGATCAGCAGGTTGGTGTAGATGGCGGCCAGGTAGCACAACTCGGTGCTGTGGTACGCCCCCATGCTGTGGCTGCCCTTGTCGCGCTCGGTGCCCAGCAGGTAGGGCAGGCCGTTCGCGAGCACGTTGAAGTACACCGCGCCGCTGTCGTTGTCGAGGAACCACGCGTTGTAGAAGGCGCTGGTCTCGCGGGCGTGCTTCAGGTACTCGTCCTTCTTGAGACAGCCGTTCAGGATCAGGTAGGCCAGGATCGCCTGCTCCTGCTGCCACCACGCCTTGCGGTCGTGGAACGCCAGCCGGTGGTACTTGCCGCCCGGCTCCGGGTGCCGCTCCATGACGTCGTAGCAGCCGCCGCGCTGCGGGTCCATGCCGACCGGGACCATGGCGTGCGCCAGCTTCTCGGCCAGCTGAACGTAGCCGTCCTTGGCGCGCGCGGAGTTCATGCGCATCAGGTTCCAGGCGATCTTCAGGTCGTGCCCGACGACCGCACGGTCCTGCTGCCAGCCCCACGTCCGGTCCGGCGACCAGTCCTCGAAGAACTTCTCCTGGACGAACGGCGAGCCGTCCTCCGCGGGGAACTTCTCGGCGATGGTGTCGAACGTCATCTCCAGGAAGTCGAGGTACTTCTCCTCGCCCGTCGCCAGGTACAGGTTGATCAGGTACGCCGGGGCGTGGTCGCCCACCGAGTTCCAGTTCTTCCTGCCCTTGTTGTGCGCCAGCGACTCGGCCTTCGGGTCGAAGGTGTCGGTCGTCATGTGGCTGAAGAAGCCGCCGTGCGGCCCCTTGTCGAGGTAGTACTTGTTGAAGAGGTTGATCGTCTTCTCGGCGTCGGCCAGGATGCCCGGGTCGCCGGTGATGCGGTATGTCTGGATCGGCCCGGCAAGCGCGTAGATCTGCTCGTAGGCAGGGACCGTGTTCCAGTCGTCCGAGAAGAGCGACCCGAGGACCTCTTCCTTCTGGTTCCCCTTGACGTTGAGGGCGTGCAGCCAGTACACGACGTCCTCGCTCTGCTCGCGGTCGCGCTTGCAGATGTAGGTGCGCAGGTACTCGGTCCCCTTCTCCGCCGCCTCCAGGAACCGGTCCTGACCGGTCAGAAGGTAGGCGGTCGCGAAGCCGTAGACGGTGCGCGAGATCGTGTCCGTCTCCTGGATGCCGCTCTCCAGCTTGCGCCCGTCGAGGAACAGGTTCGTCCGGTACTTGTTGTAGTCGATCTCCCCGCCCTCGAACTGGGCCTTGATGTAGAAGTCCCCGATCTCCTGGCACTGCCGCACCCACCAGTCGGGCTTCTCGAAGACGAAGTCGTCCTTGCCCTTGCCCGAGAAGACGAGGTGCTTGGCCTCGAACTTGTAGTCGTCGTTCTCGGGGTAGTAGATGCCGTAGGCGAAGACGTAGTTGCCCGGCGCGAGCACGTCCTTGAGCTGACCCATCGCGTCCTGATAGGGTTGGTCCAGGTTGCGGGTGAACTCGCCGTACGTGGCGGAGGTGAGTTTTCCGGAGAACTCGTCGCCGCCGGGCGTGACGAGGGTGAAGGTGCCCTTGTCCACGTCCGCCTCTTTGACATAGCCGGCGATGGTGTCCGAGAAGGTGAAGTTGATCTTGTTCATGGGTATCCGTAGTCTCTGCTGCTGGTTACTGTAATGAGAAGGGTCGAATCTACTCTGCTTTCTTCTTCCGCGGCGTCCTGGGCGGCTTCGGCGCGGCGGCGTTCGCCTCGACCATGGCCTCGGCGACCTCCGGGGCGACCCCCACGGACTCGGCAGCCGCCTCCATGATCTTTTCGGAGGCCTCGTCCTCGGGGACGACGTGGGCGACGGTGCGCACCTGCGCGCCCTCCGGCGTCTCCACGACCACGGTCTCGGTCTCCACATGCACCTCGGGCTTCTCCGCCCCGGGCAGCGGTTCCGAGAGGAGGATCACGATGCTGTGGCGGTTGACGTGGTAGGAGTCGCCTTCGACGACGGGTTCCTTCCCGTCGTCGGTGAAGTCCCACGGGGCCGACAGGGACGTGTCTATCTTGCGCTTCCAGCGCAGGCCCTCGACCCGGGGCACGTCGAACGAGGCGTCCTCCCACCCCATGTTCATCATGACGTGGAAGTCGGGCTCGCCCGGCTCGATACCGCCGAGCGTCATGGCCAGCACGCGCGAGTTGGGGTCGTCCCAGCCGGGACTGCCCAGCCTGCAGCCGTGCCAGGTGATGTCCGGCAGGCCGCTGGGCGTGACCTCGCCCGCGAAGAAGCGCGACCGGTGAATGGTCCGGTGCTTCTTGCGGAACGCGATCATGTTGCGGTAGAAGCGGTTGATGTGCTGGTTCTTCTCCACCAGGGACCAGTCGAACCAGTTGATCTCGCTGTCGTGGCAGTAGGTGTTGTTGTTGCCCTGCTGGGTGCGGCGCACCTCGTCCCCCATCGTGATCATGGGGATGCCCTGCGAGATGAGAAGCAGCGTCGCGAAGTTCTTCACCTGGATGTCGCGGAAGTTCTCGATGGCCGGGTCGTCGCTCGGGCCTTCCCAGCCGCAGTTCCACGAGTCGTTGTCGTCGACGCCGTCGCGGTTCTCCTCGCCGTTGGCCCAGTTGTGCTTCTCGTTGTAGGAGACCAGGTCGTTGAGCGTGAAGCCGTCGTGGCAGGTGATGAAGTTGATCGAGTTGATGGGCAGGTGGCCCGACCACTCGTAGACGTCCGCGCTGCCCGCGACGCGGTTGGCGACCGAGCCGATCAGGCCCGGGTCGCCCTTGACGAACTGCCGGATGTCGTCGCGGTACTTGCCGTTCCACTCCGCCCAGCGCCAGCCGGGGAAGTAGCCGATCTGGTACAGACCGGCGGCGTCCCACGCCTCCGCGATGATCTTGGTGTCGGCCAGCACCTCGGAGAGCTCGATCTGCCAGATCACCGGCGGGTGCGCCATCGGGTTGCCGTCCTCGCCGCGCGAGAGGATCGACCCCTCGTCGAAGCGGAACCCGTCGACGTGCATCTCGCGGACCCAGAACTCGAGCGCCTCGACGATGAACTTCTCCACGATCGGGTGGTTGCAGTTGACCGTGTTCCCGCAGCCGGAGTAGTCCATGTAAAACTGCTTGTCCCACGGCACGAGGTGGTAGTAGATGCTGTTGTCGAAACCCTTGAAGCTGATGTACGGCCCGGCGTGGTTCCCCTCGGAGGTGTGGTTGAACACGACGTCCAGGATGACTTCGATGTCGGCCTTGTGGAGCGCCTTGACCATGTCGCGGAACTCGTCCAGGTGCCTCCCCTCGTCGGGCGACGAGCAGTACGACTCCTCCGGCGCGAAGAACCCGATCGTCGAGTAGCCCCAGTAGTTCGAACGCGGCTTGCCGTCCGCCGTGAAGCCGCCGACCTCGGTCTGGTCGAACTGCATGATGGGCAGCAGTTCGACCGCAGTGACGCCGAGTTCCTTGAGGTACGGGATCTTGTCGATGACGCCCTTGAACGTGCCCGCGTTCGCGGTCCCGGAGGTCAGCGAGCCGGTGAACCCGCCCACGTGCATCTCGTAGATGACCGTTTCGGACATCTTGTGCTTGGGCCGCCGGTCGCCCTCCCAGTCGTAGTTCTTGGCGTCGATCACGATCGAGCGCATCGCGCTGTGCACGTTGTCGTCCGGACCGCAGGCGTCGCCGCGATTCCAGAGCGCGACGGTGTGCCCCTTCCCGTAGGGGTCGATCAGCGCCTTGTTCCTGTTGAAGCGGTGCCCCTTGGCCGGGTCCCACGGGCCGTCGACCCGGTAGGCGTAGTGCGCGCCCGGCTTCAGGCCCCGCACGTAGCAGTGCCAGAAGTGGAACGATTTGTTCACCTTCGGGTCGAACGGGATCACCATGCACGGCTGCTGCGAATGCTCCTCCTCGAAGAGCAGCAGTTCGACCGCGGTGCCGTACTGGGTAAAGACCGAGAAGTTGACGCCGTTGGCGTCGGGCGTCGCGCCGAGCGGGTGCGGTAGCCCCGTCTCCACGGTGAGTCGGTCGGGGTGGACGCGGCCGTTTCCGACAGACTCATGCACCGACGCGCGCTCCTCGGCGTGGTCCTGTCGGTGGGTGAGTCTTACCTTGCGGCGGTGGTGAGCGGCGAGGCCGCCCTCTTCCAGGACGCTCTCGATTGCTTCCGCGGTGGCGTGCTTGCCCTTCTCCCGGAAGGACGCGGCGTGTTCGTGCAGGACCGTAACCTTGTTTCCCGGCGCGGCGGCCGTGGCGTTAGTGAGTTCTCCCGGCGCGGCGGCGGCCGTGGCATTGGTGTCGCCGCCTCCCCCGTTCCCCCGCTTCGCAGCGGGTCGGGAACCCCGGGACGTCTTCTCGGCAGCGCCGCCGTCAACCCCGTTGCTGCTGGTCGACGCGTCCGCCGGTTTGGCGTTTTTGCGAGCGGTAGGCATGACGTTCCCTTCTGGTCGTATGCGGTGAGGCGGCGGGGCCTACCCCTCTAGGGCCGGGGGGTTTTCCTCGTCCACGTATCCCTGGCTGATCTCCACGACGTTCCCGTCCGGGTCGGAGACCCAGACCGTGCGCCAGCCGGGGATGAACGCGTCAAAATCCAGGGGGCCGAGCGTGACCTTCGCCGCGTCGCCCATCTTCCCGAGTACGGCGTCCACGCTCTCCACCTGGAACGCCAGGTGACGGATGCCCGGGTAGTGCGGACCGTCGCCGCCCGCCGGGGCGTCGGGGCGCGCCCCCTCCGCGGCGAACAGCTCTAGGTAGGTGCCGTCCTCGTCCCGCTTCAGGAAGACGATCTGCTGCTCCCCGAGCGGGATCACGCGCGCCCGGCGGAAGCCAAAGTGGCGCGCGTAAAACTTCTCGGTCGCGATCGGGTCCGCGCAGGATAGCGCGATATGCGAATAGCGCATGGCTGTGTTCTCTCTTGACTCGCTGCTCAGTCTGCGACTGCCTACGCGGCCTTCGCCTGCTCCTTCTCCAGCATCCGGTCGATGATCGCGCGGGCGAACAGATGACAGTGCCCGCCCGACCTGCCGGTGATCAAATCGCCGTCGACCACCACGTCCTCGTTCACGTAGACCCCGCCCATGTTGCGCAGGTCGCTGTAGAGGTTGTTGTGGACCACCGCCCGTCGGCCGCGGATCAGTTCCGGCTTCGGCGACACCAGCCACATCCCGTGGCAGATGATGCCCTTGATGACGTCCGGTTCGGCGAAGGCGCGGGCGAGGAACTCGGTCGCCGGGGGCGTCTTCGTCACGTCCTCCGTGTAGCGCAGGCGGTCCGCCACCATGCCCGCGGGCACGATGATGGCGGAGTACTCGCGCAGCTGCTCGTCGGAGACGTTCTCGAAGCTCTCCTCCGGGAAGTCGCCGGTGACGTGATACTCGTGCCCCTTGAAGGTGATGTACTTCTGCCCCCAGAGGCGTGTCAGGAAGTGAAGGTCGATGCCCTCCTCCGCGAATCGGTGCAGGTAGTACCAGATCTCGGCTTCGTAGAAGTCCGA